>JAVXUB010000012.1:0-10633 GCA_036642315.1 Bacilli bacterium | reverse complement strand
TTTACTATATTTAGATTTATTAGGAAATAGAGAAACACTTGATTATAGTAATAATTATTATAAAACTAATTTAGAAATCATTAATGATTCCGAAATAAAAGAAGTGGTAGATAAATTAAACTTAGAAATACCTTTTAATAATCGTTATATACCTAAATTTAATTTAGAAGTAGATTCTTATAATTATTTATATTCACTTGCGTTTAAGGGTTTATCTAAAAGATTAAATGGTAAAGTAATTGATACTTACACTAAAAGACTTAATTATGAATTAAATGTTATAAAAAGTATGAATTTTGTAGATTATTTTTTAATAGTATATGATTATGTTTTATATGCTAAAAAAAATAATATATTAGTAGGTCCAGGTAGAGGTTCTGCTGCTGGTTCATTAGTTAGTTTTTGTATTGGAATAACTGATATTGACCCCATAAAGTATAATCTTATTTTTGAAAGATTTTTAAATCCTGCTCGTGTTACTATGCCAGACATTGATATTGATTTTGATGCAACTAAAAGAGACTTAGTAATAGATTATGTAAAAGGTAAATATGGAAGTGACTTTGTTGCAAGTGGAATAACTTTTAATACATTAAAAAGTAAACTTGTTTTAAGAGAAGTTGCAAAACTATTAAAAGTTGATAATGCTTTACTTGAGGGTTTCATAAAGTCTATTGATAGTTCTCTTGATTTAAGAAGTAATTTACAAAACATTAATGTAAAAAAATATTTAACCAATTATAAAGAATTAAATAAATTATATGAAGTATCCCTAAAGCTTGAAGGATTAAAGAAAAATGTTTCTACTCATGCAGCAGGGGTTGTAATTTCTAGTGTTCCACTTGATGATGTAATACCTATTTATATAAATAATGATACTATTTTAACTGGTAGTCCAATGGAATATTTAGAAGATATGGGACTTTTAAAAATGGATTTTTTAGGTCTTAAAAACTTAACTATTATAGCAAATATACTAGATAAAATAGGGAGTGATAAATTAAAAAATATTAATTTAGAAGATCCACGTGTATTTGATTTATTTCTAAGAAAAGATGTTGATGGTATATTTCAGTTTGAGTCTCCAGTAATGCGTATGTTACTTGATAATTTTGTACCTGATAGTTTTAGTGATTTAGTAGCATCAGTCGCACTTGTTAGACCAGGCCCCAGAAAATATGTTCCAACATTTATAAAAAGAAAAGATGGTTTAGAAAAAATTACTTATTTACATCCGGATTTAGAAGATATATTAAAAGAAACTTATGGTGTGCTTTTATATCAAGAACAAATCATTAGTGTTTTAGTAAAAATAGGTGGTTATAGTTTAGGTGAGGCCGATATTATAAGAAGAGCTATATCCAAAAAAAATGAATCTATTATACTTGAAGAAGAAAAAAAGTTTGTAGCGTCTTCCATTAAAAATGGTTATCAAGAAAACTTTGCAAGGACTCTTTATAAACAAATAAGTGAGTTTGCTAGTTATGGATTTAATAAATCACACTCAGTAGCATATGCTTTAATTTCATATCAAATGGCGTATTTAAAGGTATATTATCCAGCATACTTTGTAGTAGAACTACTTAATACAGCAAGTAAAGATACTAAAACAAATAATTATTTAGCCCTTTTAAAACGTAATAATATAAAACTAGAGTATCCATCTGTATTAAATAAAAATTTAGATTATGAAATATATATAGATAAATTGTTACTTCCACTTAATGTAATAAAAAATATTAATACAGAGTTAACAAAACAAATAATTTCCGTAAACGAAGATGGTTTTAAAGACTATTTTGATTTTTTATGTAAAACAAAAGAATTCTTAAATGAAAAAACAATAACTATTTTAATACATGGTGGGGCTTTAGACTTCTTACATTTAAACCATCAAACATTAATTAATAATTTAGAAAATGCTCTTAACTATGCATCTTTAGTAGAAGGTGATGATACTTTAATTAAAAAACCAACTATAGTTGAGTATAATGAATATAATAGTGATTTTTTAAGAGAAAAAGAAATAGAAGCATTTGGTTTTTTTATAAGTAACCATCCATCAAGTAAATATTTAGATGGTGTAATGAAATTATGTGATATGAAAAAATATCTTTTTAAGAAAGTAAAATGTATAGTTTTAATTGAAAGTATTAAAAGAATTAAAACTAAAAAAAATGATGATATGGCATTTTTTACTGCAAGTGATGAAACAAGCACAGGTGAATTTACAGTGTTTCCAAAAGACTATAAAATGCTTGATGAAATAAATAATTTTGACTTAGTTTTAATTGATGGAGAAGTAACCAAAAGGTTTGACAAATATCAGATAATAGTCAATAATATTAAGAAGAGGGTGGAGAAAAATGAATGATGAATTAAATAGATTTTTTAATAGTATAGGGTTTATTAGTGAATCTTTTACTAATTCACAAATAGAAAAAGTAGTTTTAAAAAAGAAAGAAGAATTATTTGAAGTTTTTATAAAAAATGATTCTGTAATAGATGTTTTAGAAGTAGTAAAACTCTTTTCATGTGCAAAAAAAGGAATTAATGGAAGTAGTTTATGTAAAGTAAATATGATTTATGAAACCATTACTGAAAGTGATATTGAAAAATATTTAAATTACTTAATAGATGAATTAATTATAAAAAGACCATCATTAATAGGACTTAAAAATAGTGTTAAAGAAATAAAAAATAATGAAATAAATATTTTAGTAACAAGTGATGCTGAACAAGAAGATTTATTAAATGAAACTAAAAAGATTATTAAAAATTTTTCTTTATTTGGTTTTAAAAATATCGTTATAAATGTATTAATTGATAGTAATAAAAGAGATTTAATTAAAGAAGAAATTGAAACAATAAAAAAAACAGTAGAAGCGCCAAAACCATCTAATATGGTTATGGGAATGCATAAAGATGGGTCTGTTACTAAACTAAATAATATCTTAGGTGAAACTAGAAATATTATAGTAGAGGTTTATATTTTTGCAAAAGAATTTGTGGAAAGAAGCGGTAAAAAAGGACCTATTTATATTTTAAATTTAAAAGTAAGTGATAATACAGATAGTTATTTAATGAAAATAGTAAAGTTTAATGAAGAAGAATTTATTCCGATATCTAAAGAATTAAAAGAAGATAACTGGTATAGAATACATGGTAGTGCTGTTTTTGATGAATACTTAAAAAGTATGATAATTAATCCTCGTGATATTGAAAAAATACCATCAAAGGAAAGTGAACATAAAGATACATCATTAACAAAAAGAGTAGAATTACATGCTCACACAATGATGAGTATGATGGATTCAGTAGTTAATACTAATAAACTAATTAAGCATGCAATAGGAATGGGACATAAAGCGATTGCTATAACAGATCATAATGTTTTACAAGCCTATCCCGATGTTTTTAATGCTGTAGAAAAAGCTAATAAAGGTAAAAGTGATGAAAATAAATTTAAGGCATTATATGGTTGTGAACTAAATGTCGTAGATTTAGATACTTTTATAGTTTTTAATAATAAAGAATATAGTTTATTTGATCAAGAATATATTGTATATGACACAGAGACTACAGGACTTAATTATGGTGTTGATCAAATGATTGAAATAGGTGCTGTAAAAGTAAAAAATAATGAAGTAATTGAATCATTTGATGAATTAATTGCGTGTCCTAATCCACTTCCAAAAATTATTACTGAATTAACTAGCATAACAGATGAAGATTTAGTAGGAAAAGATACAGAAGAAAATGTTACAAAAAGATTCCTTAAGTTTTGTGGGTCACTTCCACTTGTTGCTCATAATGCTGCTTTTGATATTGCTTTTGTAACTAATGCTATGAAAAAATATAATTTAGGAGATTTCAAAAGTACTGTAATAGATACTATGGGACTAGCTAGAAATATGTATCCTAATTGGCGTAATCATAAACTATCAACTTTAGTAAAAAACTTAGATGTAGAATGGGATGAAGACAAACATCATAGAGCAGATTATGACTGTGAAGGAACAGCCAAATGTTTATATAAAATGTTTAATGAATTAAAAAACGATAATTATAAAACAACCATAGATTTAGAAAACCTTGCTGATCAAGAACAAGCAATTAAGTTTGCAAGACCTTTTCATTTAGATGTAATTGCTAAAAATGCAACTGGGTTAAAAAACTTATTTAAAATAATAAGTCTAGCTAATACAAAGTATTTATATAAAGGAAAAGAACCAAAAATACCTAGAAATGATTTAATTAATTTACAAGAAGGATTATTAGTAGGTAGTGGTTGTGTAAATGGTGAAGTATTCGAAAAAGGCTTTAATTTAACCGATGATGAATTATCAGAAATGATGAAATTCTATGATTATATTGAGGTATGTCCTGCAAGTGCATGTACTCATTTAATTGGTCCTGAAAAGAAGTTTCATAGTGAAATTGAATATAATAATTATATTAAAAGATTAGTAAGAGTAGGGGAGAGTTCTGGAAAAACAGTCTGTGCAGTAGGGGATGTACATAATTTATATAAAGAAGATTTGATTTATCGAAAAGTTATAGTACATCAAAAAGCAAATGGGAAAATACATCCATTAAATCGAAAAGATACTGAAGTACCTAATATGTACTTTCTTTCAACTGATGAAATGTTAGAAGCTTTTTCCTTTCTTGATGAAGAGACTAGAAACAGAATTGTTATAACAAACACTAATAAAATAGCTGATGAAGTAGTAGAACTTCAAATTATTCGTGATAAACTTTATACACCACTTTTAGAAAACTCTGCAGAAATTACTAAAGAAATGGTATATAAAAGAGCCCATGAATTATATGGAGATCCACTTCCAAAAATAGTTGATGAAAGACTTATTGCTGAGTTAGATGGTATTATTGGTGGAGGATATGATGTTATTTATTTAATTGCTGAAAAACTTGTTAAGAAAAGTAATGAAGACGGATATTTTGTAGGTTCAAGAGGTTCCGTTGGTTCAAGTTTAGTTGCAACAATGATGGGTATAACTGAAGTAAATGGACTAGCTCCTCATTATCTATGTCCTAAATGTAAAAAATCAATTTTTGAAATCGATGGAGTTACATTACAATCTTTATATGTAAGTGGATATGATATGCCTGATAAAACTTGTGAATGTGGAACTAAGATGAATAAAGAAGGACAAGATATGCCTTTTGCAACATTCCTTGGATTTAAAGCTGAAAAAGTACCAGATATTGATTTAAACTTCTCAAGTGAAAATCAAGGGGCTGCCCATAATCATGTTAAAGAACTATTCGGAGAAGACCATGCATATCGTGCCGGAACCATTTCAACAGTTGCAGAAAAAACTGCTTTTGGTTATGTAAAAGGTTATTTTGAAGCTAACAATATCATTGCTAATAATGCTGAAATTGAACGTATTGCGAAAGGATGTACTGGAGTAAAAAGAACAACAGGACAACACCCCGGTGGAATTATAGTAATACCTCAATATATGGATATATTTGATTTTTCACCTTATCAATTTCCAGCAGATGAACCAGATAGTACATGGTATACTACTCACTTTGATTTCCATGCTATCCATGATAATGTTTTAAAGTTAGATATTCTTGGTCATGATGATCCTACAATGCTAAAGTATTTAGGAGATACAACAAAAGTTAATATATTAGATATTCCTTTTGATGATAAAAATGTTTTAAGTTTATTTAACTCACCAAAAATATTAAATGTCACTGAAGAAGACATATTATGTAAGACAGGAACTTTAGGTATCCCAGAGTTTGGTACTGGTTTTGTAATAAATATGTTAATGGAAATAAAACCAACTCATTTTTCTGATTTAGTTAAAATGGCAGGTTTATCTCACGGAACAAATGTCTGGGCAGGTAATGTACGTGATATTATAGTAGATAAAGTTGCAACATTTGCAGAAGTAGTTGGTTGTCGTGATGACATAATGGTTAGTTTAATTAATTATGGACTTGAACCATCTAAAGCATTTAAAATAAGTGAATTTGTAAGAAAAGGAAAAGCCAAAAAAGAACCAGAAACTTGGCTAGGTCATGCATCTCTTATGAGAGAACATTCTGTACCTGAATGGTTTATTGAGTGTTGTAGAAAAATAGAGTACATGTTCCCAAAAGCTCATGCTTGTGCATATGTAATGATGGCTTATCGTGTTGCTTGGTTTAAACTTTATTATCCTCTATATTATTATTCAGCTTATTTTAGTATCAGAAGAAGTGACTTTGATGTTTCTGCTATGCTTAACGGATATGATGGAATAAAAAGAAAACTTATTGAGATAAAAGAAAAAGGTTATGGAGCATCCCCTAAAGAAACTGCAGTAGCGGATACTTTAGCAGTAGCTCTTGAAATGCTTGCTCGTGGTTTTAAATTTAAAAATATTGATATTGAAAAGTCTCTTGCTAAAACTTTCTTTATAGATGCCGAAGATAAATCTCTTTATTTACCATTTATGGCACTTGATGGTTTAGGTGAATCAGTTGCTAATAAAATTATTGAAGAAAGAGAAAAAAAGCCATTTTACTGTATCGAAGACTTTCAAACAAGAGGTAAAGTAAATCAAACCGCAATTAATGCTTTAAAAGAATTAGATGTTTTTGGATCTCTTCCTGAATCTGCACAACTTAGTTTCTTTTAAACTGTTTTTGTGTTAAAATTAACCGAAGGAAGTGGTATTATGGATAAATTTATTCCCGATATATACGAACAAAGTATTTATACTATTAATTATAAAAAATTAAAGAAAAATGGAATTAAGTGTATTTTATTTGATTTAGATAATACATTAGTATCATATAAAGCTACTGTTCCAAGTACAAAAGTAAAAGAATTATTTGCTAGTTTAGGTAATGATTTTAAAATAATTATAATGTCTAATAGTAATAAAAATAGATTACGTCCATTTAAAGAAATATTAAATGTCGATGTTTCTTTTAGTAGTAAAAAACCATTAAAAGGAAAATATAAAAAAATAATGTCATTATATAAATTTGATATTAATGAAATAGCTTGTATTGGAGACCAGTTAATTACTGATATTCTTGGTGCAAACAACATGGGTTTTACTTCAATTTTAGTAAATAGGATAGCACACTTTGAAAAGCTATCTACAAAGATAACAAGATTCTTTGAAAAGTTTATTTTAAAAAGTCTTTCTAAGAAAAAGATTTTAGTGATGGGAGAATATTATGATTAAAAAATGTATTGGTTGTGGAATAGGTTTACAAGATATCAATAAAAAGTTATATGGTTATACTCCATCTATTGATAATGATTATTGTGAAAGATGTTTTAAAATAACTAATTATAATGAAAAAATAGATACAGGAGCTGTAAAAGACAATTATAGTTTAATAAATAAAGTTAATAAAAAAGGTAGTTTTGTTATATTCTTAATAGATTATTTAAATATTTATGATGAAGTAATTAATTTATATAAATCAATTAATAATAAGAAAGTTTTAGTTATTACTAAAAGCGATATTATACCTAAAAATATCGTTAAAAAGAAATTAATAAGTAATATAAAGAAAGTTTATAATATTGATGAAAACATTATTTATGTTAGTGCTAAAAGTGGAGAAAACTTAGGCTCAATAAATCGTTTAATAGAAAAAGAAGGTGAAACATTTATTTTAGGTTTTACTAATACAGGAAAAAGTAGTTTAATAAATAAACTTACAAATAGTAAAATTACAGTAAGTAAAAATGCTAATACTACACTAGATTTTATAAAAGTTGATAGTGAATTTGGTACAATTATAGATGCTCCAGGATTTATTGGCAGGTCTTTCTTAGATAGTTTAACTCCAAAGAATATTATCAAACCATTAGTTTATCAATTAGAAAGTAAATATTATTTACATTTCTTAGATATCGATATTTCATCAAATGTTGATAATAATTTAACTATTTATTTAAATAATGAAATAAAATTAAGTAAAAGAAGAGAAATGAAAGAATGTACTACAAAAATAAAGATTCCTAAAAATACTGATTTAATTATTAAAGGCTTAGGTTTTATTAATATTAAAAAAGAATGTATTTTAAGTATTAATGGAGATGCTCAAGTTTTTGAGAAGAGGGCCTCAATCGTAGGTGGTAACAATGAGTCTTATTAAGGTAATGCCTGAGTTACTAGCAAATAAGATAGCAGCAGGTGAAGTAGTAGAGAAGTGTGCATCAGTTGTAAAAGAGTTAGTAGAAAACTCAATTGATGCAAAGTCTACTAATATAAAAATTAATTTACTTGATGGTGGAATAAAAGGTATAACCGTAATTGATAATGGAAAAGGTATGGATAAAGAAGATGCAGTTCTTTCTTTTTCACGCCATGCAACTAGTAAAATATATAAGGATGATGATTTATTCTTTATTGAAACTTTAGGTTTTAGAGGTGAGGCGTTAGCATCAATTGCAAGTGTTTCTGAAGTAATTCTTGAAACTTGTGCTAGCGATATCGGAACACTTGTCCATATAAAAGGTGGTAAACTACTTGATGTAACTTCATCATCTTCTAGAAAAGGTACATCTGTTTCAATTACTAATCTTTTTTATAATACACCAGCTAGATTAAAATATTTAAAAAGTGAACAAACTGAATTAAACAATTGTGTTGAATTTATCGAACACCTTGCTTTATCAGTTCCATCTGTTTCTTTTACGCTTACAAATAACGAAAAAACCTTAGTAAAAACTAGTGGAAGTAATTTATTACATAAAACAATTCATGAAATATATGGACTTAATGTATCAAGTAATATGTTAAAACTTGATGTATCAAGTGATGACTTTGAAATAAGTGGGTATATCTCAAAACCATCTATCTTAAAATCAAACAGAAACCATTTAATTACAATTGTAAATAGTAGAGTTGTAAAAAATTATGAGTTAAATAAAGCTATAAACGATGCATATAACACATATAAACCAGATGGAAAATACCCAATTGTTGTAATAAACATTGAAACAGATCCAACTTTAATAGATGTAAATATTCATCCAACTAAACAAGATATAAAGTTTAGTAAAATAACTTCTTTAACAGATATTCTGTATATTGGTATTAAAAAAGTTTTATATAATACTTTATTAGTACCAAATGCTCTTTATGAGAGTATTTATGATGATACTAAAACTGAGTATATAAGTGAAGAAGTATATAATTATAATCAAGAATCATTTGATTTTACAAGTACAAATGAAGATACTTCAATAACAAAAAATGAAGAATTTAAAAAACTTAAACTTTATCCAGTAGGAGTAGTCCATGGTACTTATATAATCGCAGAAAATGAAGATGGAATGTATATAATTGATCAACATGCTGCACATGAACGTATTAATTATGAGTTAGTCTTAAAAAAACTTGCAAATGAAACTACAAACATAATTAATTTATTAATACCACTTAGTATTGAACTTACAAAAAGTGATTATTTAGCTTTTCAAGAACAAAAGTATATTTTAGAAGATTTAGGTTTTATTATAGAAGAATTCGGAACTAATACAGTTTTATTTAAAGCACATCCTTCTTGGCTTAAAGATAATTTTGAAGAAGATAATATAAGAACTATAGTAGATTTAGTAATAAGTAATAAGAAAAACTTTAATAAAGAAACATTTCTAGATAGTCTTGCTAAAATGATGGCTTGTAAAATGAGTATAAAAGCTAATATGCGTAAAAGTACAATTGAACTAGAACAATTATTAAATGATTTAGTCAAGTGTGATAACCCATATAATTGTTGTCATGGAAGACCTTTAATTATAAAATATTCAAATTATGATTTAGAAAAATTATTTAAAAGGGTGATGTAAAATGAATTTAGAATTAAATAAATTAGTTAATACAGGTAAAATAGATATTGATACTCTAGTTACTTTTCCAAATGAATATTTAGTAAATACTACTATAAAAGCTTTAGAAAATGTTCATGTAACTGGTTATGTAAAATATAGTATAACAGATGAATTTGAAATTGTTTTAACACTTAGTGGAACAATGATTTTAGAAGATTCTATTACTTTAGATAATGTTCCATATCCATTTAATATTGAAATAAATGATATTATTGAAGAAAACAATGTAGAATATGCAAAATATTTTAAAAACAATCAAAATACACTTGATATAATTGAAATTTTATGGGAAAATATTGTATTGGAAGTTCCTATTAGTTATACCTTATGCGAAGGCAAGAATTTAAAGGGTAATGGATGGGAATTAAATGGTGTTAAGTCAGATAACGAAGTAGATCCAAGACTGGCAAAATTAAAAGATATATTTAAAGGTGGTGAATGAACTTATGGCAGTTCCTTTCAGAAGAACAAGTAAAACTAAAAAAAGAATGCGTAGAACACATTTAAAAAAGGAAGTCGGAGCATTAACAAAATGTTCTAAATGTGGAGCAACTTTGAGACCCCATAGAGCTTGCACTAAATGTGGAAACTATAATGGTAAAGAAGTAATCAAAGTAGTAGCAAACGAAGAATAATCAGTTCATATTGAATTGATTTTTTTTGTAAAAAAGTGTCAATGAGTTAAGAAGTAAATTTTAGTTATTTACTTTTTTTTATGTCTTTGGTATTATAGTGGTAGAC
>JAVXUB010000011.1:0-10985 GCA_036642315.1 Bacilli bacterium | reverse complement strand
TATTATGATGATTTATGTGGTGGATGTATTAATTATAATATAAGTAACCTTAGTGCTGCTTATAATGATGGATATACGTGTAGTGTACATGGTTCTGTAGGACTTTTTAGTAATACTAGAAGGTTTGCTTTTGATGATACATGTTCTAGTCAAAGAAAAGATAGAAGTAGAAGTAATAGAGATATTGAAAAAGCTTTTGATGCTCTAGAAAGAAAATATGGAAGATATACTCCTCATAGTGATAGTTGGTGGTATATAGCTACTACTGTATGTAAAATACTTGGGATTGAAGAACATCAAAAGTATCTTGATATAATTGCTTCATTTAGAACTAATGTGTTAGAAAAAGATTTATTATATTTTGGTGATGTAGTAAGTTATGATATATATGGAAGACTTATTGCAAACTCATTAAATAAAGATGAAGGTCGTGAATGTATTTCTATTATATTATTTAGAGATTATATACTTCCAGTGTGTAATTTAATATTAGATAAAAAATATGATGATGCTTTTACATTATATAAAGAAATGGTTTTAAAACTTAAAAGTTTATATAAAATAAATGAATTAGAAGATTATAGTTTTAATGAAACTTATCAACCAGAAAATGATGAATATAAATTAGTTAGAAATAAAAAAGAAGAAAATTAAATAATTTTATTCTTTTTTTATATTTTGCTTTTCTTTAAATTTAAACCTACTAGGTTAGGTAATGTTTTTGGACTTTTTAGAACTTCTAATGATACTAATTTATCTGAAAAGTTTACTATCCAACCTACTTTATATTTAGGTAATGTAATATTGAGTGGAAACATATGACAAAGGATACTATTAGCGATTTCTTCATTCATTAATTCTGGAAAAAAACGACAGGCATTTACTAAAGCTTCTTTTGAATGGATGAAACCGTGTAACTTAAAAAAAGTCTTTTTTTCAGTTTTAATTTGCCATGGTTTAAAATAAAAGTCATGTAAAAGACCTGCAATTGCAGCGTTTTTTTCATTTAAGTTAAACTTTTTTGCAATCAAATAAGACAGTTTTGATACTGCTAAACAATGATCATATACCGATATATCATTATGATGTTTATATTCTTTTCTTTTTATAAATTCTTTATGATTAATAATAGGTTCTACTATTTTATTATATTCTTCCCAATTAAGTTTCTTCATTTTACCCCTTTACTCGTAAATTAACTTTACTTTATTTTATTTAACTAGTCAAGGATTAATGCATAAAAAATTATAAGTTTACATAAAAAAAATGATATATGTTAAATATACCATTTTAAATATTATAAATTATTTTATAATTTCTGAAACTACACCAGCACCAACTGTATGTCCGCCTTCTCTTATAGAGAATTTAGTTCCATTTTCTAGTGCTACTGGAGCAATTAAGTCAACAGTAATATCAATATTATCGCCAGGCATAACCATTTCTACACCAGCTGGTAATTCAATAACTCCTGTTACGTCAGTTGTTCTAAAATAGAATTGTGGACGGTAGTTTGAGAAGAATGGAGTATGACGTCCGCCTTCTTCTTTAGAAAGTACATACACACTAGCTTTAAAGTTAGTATGAGGTGTAACACTTCCTGGTTTTGCTACAACTTGACCACGTTCAACGTCATCACGAGAGATTCCACGAAGTAAAACTCCAGCATTATCTCCAGCTTGTGCAAAGTCTAATGACTTTCTGAACATTTCAATTCCAGTTACAACTGTTTTTTTAGTTGGTCTAAGTCCAACAATTTCAACTTCTTCATTGATTTTTACTTGACCACGTTCAACACGGCCAGTAACTACTGTTCCACGTCCTGAAATAGTGAATACATCTTCAATACTCATTAAGAACGGTTTGTCAGTATCACGAACTGGTGCATCAATATAAGAATCTACTGCATCAATTAAATCATGAATACTCTTAAGTGCTGTTTCATCACCTTCAAGTGCTTTAAGTGCACTACCTCTGATGATTGGACATTCAGCATCGAATCCATATTCTCCTAGTAATTCTCTGATTTCCATTTCTACTAAGTCTAATAATTCAGGATCGTCTACTTGGTCGCATTTATTCATATAAACTACGATTTTAGGCACTCCTACTTGTCTAGATAATAGAATATGTTCTCTAGTTTGAGGCATAGGGCCGTCTGCAGCTGATACAACTAAAATTGCACCATCCATTTGAGCAGCTCCTGTGATCATGTTCTTTACATAATCGGCATGTCCTGGACAATCAACGTGAGCATAATGTCTTTTTGGTGTCTCATATTCAACGTGAGACGTGTTGATTGTTATACCTCTTTCTCTTTCTTCTGGAGCTTTGTCAATATCTGCATATTCAACAAATTTTCCAAAACATTTTGTGATCGCTGCAGTTAATGTTGTTTTACCGTGGTCTACGTGACCAATTGTTCCAATATTAACGTGTTCTTTTGTACGATCAAATTTTTCTCTTGCCATAATAATATTCCTCCTTTTTCTATATACTATTATATTCTATCTAATGCTTGAACATTTTTCAAGTATTATTTTAATTTATGCTGTTTTTCTTTACGATTTCTTCAGCAATTGATTTTGGAACTTCTTCATAATGATCAAGTGTCATTGTAAATGTTCCACGACCTTGGGTATTAGAACGAAGCGTTGTAGCATAACCAAACATTTCTGCAAGTGGTACCATTGCATTAATAGATAATGCATTTCCTCTTGATTCATTACCAAGTGGTTTTCCACGTCTTGATGTTAAGTCTCCCATAACATTTCCCATGTATTCTTCTGGAACCACTACTTCTACTTTCATAACTGGTTCTAGTAATACTGGTTTACATTTATTTTTTGCTTCTTTTAATGCCATACTAGCTGCAATTTTGAATGCCATTTCTGATGAATCGACATCATGGTATGAACCATCAAATAATGTTGCTTTAACATCTACTAATGGATATCCTGCAAGAATTCCACCAGCCATTGCTTCTTGTAAACCTTTGTCTGTTACTGGAATATATTCACGAGGAACTACTCCACCAACTACTGCATCAACGAATTCATATCCTTTTTCTGGATTTGGCTCAAACTTTACCCAAACATGTCCGTATTGTCCACGTCCACCAGATTGTTTAATATATTTTCCTTCGCATTCAGCTGCAACTGTTAATGTTTCACGGTATGCAACTTGTGGTTTACCAATATTAGCTTCTACATTAAATTCTCTTCTCATTCTATCAACTAGAACATCTAAATGAAGTTCTCCCATACCACTTATAACTGTTTGACCAGTTTCATGGTCTGTTCTGTATCTGAATGTTGGATCTTCTTCAGCTAGTTTTGAAAGTGAAATTCCTAACTTATCTTGGTCATTTTTTGATTTTGGCTCAATAGCTAAATCAATAACCGGTGCAGGAAACTCCATTCCTTTCATTATTACTGGATTTTTTTCATCACATAATGTATCTGCTGTTGTAGTATTTTTTAGTCCAACAGCTGCAGCAATTTCTCCTGCATATACTTCTGTAATTTCTTTTCTTTGATTGGCGTGCATTTGTAATATACGTCCAATTCTTTCTTTAACTCCTTTTGTAGAGTTATAAATATATGATCCACTTTTTAGTACTCCTGAATACACTCTAAAGAATGATAATCTACCAACATATGGATCAGTCATTATTTTAAATGCTAAAGCAGTAAATGGTTCAGAATCACTTGGATGTCTTAAAACATCGTTTCCTCTTTCATCCATAACTACGATTGCTTCTACATCACTTGGACTTGGTAAATAATCAAGTACAGCATCTAGAGCAAACTTTATTCCCATGTTTGATAATGCACTTCCGCATAATACTGGGAAAAATTTAACTTCAAGAGTTCCTTTTCTAATTGCTTTTTTAATCATAGGAATAGTGATTTCTCCACCATCAAGGTAAGTCATCATAAATTCATCATCAAATTCTGCAATTGATTCGATTAATTCTGCTCTTTTAGTTTCAATTAAGTCTTTTAAATCTTCTGGTATTTCAATTTCTACAGACTCTTCATGTTGTCCACCATCAAAGTGATAAGCTTTTCTTTCAATAATATCTACGATACCACTAAAATCATCTTCTGCACCGATTGGCCAACTTATTGGTTTTGCAAGAACACCTAATCTTTTATCTATAGTATCAAGACTATATGCAAAATCTGCTCCCATTTTGTCCATTTTATTGGCAAATATTAATCTAGGAACTTTAAATTCTGTTGCTTGACGCCATACTGTTTCTGTTTGAGGTTCAACTCCTGCTTGAGAATCGATTAAAGCAATTGCTCCATCTAAAACTCTTAAACTTCTTTGAACTTCTATTGTAAAGTCAACGTGACCTGGGGTATCAATAATATTAAGACGATAACCTTTCCAGTGAGCAGTTGTTGCTGCACTAGTTATTGTTATTCCTCTTTCTTTTTCTTGTTCCATCCAGTCCATTTGAGATTCTCCATCATGAGTTTCTCCTATTTTATGTGTTATTCCTGTATGAAATAAAACTCTTTCTGTAAATGTTGTTTTACCAGCATCTATATGAGCCATTATTCCAATATTTCTCGTTTTTTCTAACGATACATCTCTAGCCATAAACAATTACCATCTGTAATGAGCAAAAGCTTTATTTGCTTCAGCCATTTTGTGTGTATCATCGCGTCTTTTTACGGAACCACCGACACCATTAGCAGCGTCAATAATTTCATTTGCTAGATTTACAGCCATTCCCTTTCCATTTCTTAATTTTGCATAGTTGATTAACCAACGTAATGCTAAAGTTTGTGCTCTTTCATCATTTACTTCAATTGGTACTTGATAGTTAGATCCACCAACTCTACGTGATTTAACCTCTAATGCAGGTTTTATGTTTTGTAAAGCTTGTTGATATACTTCAACTGCAGGCTTTCCAGTTTGTTTTGCAACAATTTCAAAAGCTTCATATAATATTTGTTGAGCAGTTCCTTTTTTACCATCAGTCATAATTTGATTAACTAATTTAGTTACAACTTTTGAATTATATATAGGATCTGGTAGTACATCTCTTTTTATAGCTCTTCTTTTACGCATTTTATTTTTCCTCCTTTATCTATTTTTTTGCTTTTTTAGTACCGTATTTACTACGGCCTTGTTTTCTGTCTTGTACGCCATGCGTATCAAGAGTTCCACGAATAATATGGTAACGTACTCCGATTAAATCCTTAACACGTCCACCTCTAACAAGTACAACACTATGTTCTTGTAGATTATGTCCTTCTCCTGGAATATAAGCATCGATTTCTTTTCCATTTGAAAGTCTAACACGAGCATATTTTCTAAGTGCTGAGTTTGGTTTCTTAGGTGTTTTAGTACCAACTTTTACACATACTCCTCTTTTTTGAGGACTGTTTAAGTCAGTTTGTTTTCTTTCAAGTGTATTATATCCAATATTAAGTACTGGACTATCACTTTTCCTCGTTTTCTTAGAACGACCCTTTTTTACAAGTTGATTAATTGTAGGCATTTTTTTCTCCTTTCATAAACACACTTCCTGGTGTATCCTAATTTCTTTTAAATTAGGTTCTACCGAAGCAGAACCCATCTAAAATGCACTAATAATATATCAATATATTATATGTTTGTCAAGCAATTATACGTTAAAAACTTTGATATAACACATAAATAAAATATGTAGCTACCAAGAGTGCTATCAAAATAGCAGAACTTAGTAAAATCATTTGTGTAAAACCCCAACCCTTATTATTCAATTTCATTTTTTTCTTTCTTTCTACTCCTTACTAATTCATTACTTTTTCGACTTTGATCAATTATTAATTTTATTAAATCAGATAAAGGATTTCCATTAAGTTCAATTAATGCAGGTGATGAATACGATGTTATAATTGAATCTACCAATATTAATTCTCTATATGATAAGGAATTAATAAAATTCATATATTCCATTTCATCAAAATTATATTCATAGAAATACCTTTTTATTATATCTTTAATATTATTTCCTGCAAATTTTTCCAACAATAAAAAACTATGTATTTCAGAATAGCTAACTATTTCATCATCTATAAGAAAACCACCAGCAGCAAATTGATTTATTAAAATATCAAGCTCTACTGATGAATATTTTTTTACATAGTCAAATATAAATTGATTTCTTATTTTTTCCCTTATTTGTTCTTCAAAAGTTTCTATATTTTCCATTATTTCTCCAATCTAATATATTATTTTTTTATAAATTATCTAGCAGAAGTATAATTTTTTGTTGTTACTTTTTCAAGTGTTTCTAAAATTGCTAAATTATTTGCTAAATACATACTACACAAATTAAATGCATCTTCTTCATCTGAAGTTTTTATGTCTGTAACAGTTGCTTCAAGCAATAATTCCGCAAATCTAATTAGATATTTTATATTGCATACTTTTTTAGTTTCTATATTTTTATAATAATCAAAGTATTTTTTCCATTCAATAAATTTTACTTGATTTGTAACTAAATTTCCTTCAACTGTATTTAGCATTGTTAAGATTTCATCATCTATATTGTCTTTCATAATTTAAATTTTCCCTTCTATTTCAGACTATTATATATCATAACAAATAATTGTCAATAAAAAAGTACCCATTAAGAGTACCTTTAAATTTACTTTTAGTAATTAAGCAAGTTCTACTTCAGCACCGGCTTCAGTTAATTTTGCTTTAATTTCTTCAGCTTCAGCAGCAGGTAAGTTTTCTTTAACGTTTCCGCCTTTATCAGCTAAACCTTTTGCTTCAACTAGTCCAAGTCCAGTTATTTCTTTTAATAATTTAATAACTGAAATTTTGTTTCCTCCAGCAGATTTAAGTACTACTGTTTTTGTTTTAGAACCTTCGTCTTCAACTGCAACTGGTGCAGCTGCAACAGCAACAGCCATTGGATCAACTCCGAATTCCTCTTTCATTGCATCAACTAATTCTTTTACTTCAAGAATAGTCATTTCTTTTAATCCAGTTATAAAACTTTCTTTTGTTAATTTTGCCATTTTATTATTCCTTCCCTTCTAATTGTTCAGCATATAAGTTTAAACCTATTGCTAAATCTTTAACATATTCGATCATTCCGCCTGCTAACATAGTTAACAATCCTTCTCTTGATGGTATCTCTGCATATTCTTTTATTACAGAAACATCAGCAACGCTTCCACTAATTACACCAACTCTAATATCTAATTTGTTATGTTTTTTAGCAAATTCTGAAACTATTTTAATTGGTTCTAACAATGTTTTACCAAAAAGAATAGCATTCGGTCCTTCTAAAAAAGCATCAATATTAACGCCGATTTCATCAGTAGCTCTTTTTAATAGTGTATTTTTATATACTTTAATATCTGAATCAACTTTTTTAAGTTCTTTTCTCAAAATACTTAAATCTTCTACAGTTAAACCTTGATATTGAAATAATATAACAGATTCACTATTTTTAAGCTTAGCAACAATTTCATCTACAACTACAGTTTTTGCAGCCAATATTTTTGTGCTTGCCACTTTATCCTCCCTTTCAAATAGAAAAGCTTCCGCATGGGAAGCTTAAATTCAAAAGAATTAAGATCCCCTCGGTAGGATTTTTAAAATTTCTTCCCTACTGTCTTCGGTTTTCGCTTTTTCTATTAGTTATTATATTATACTTTAATTTAAATGTCAAAACTATTTTTATCTACTTTGATTCCAGGACCCATTGTAGTACAAATAGTAATGTTTTCAATATATGTGCCTTTAATTGTACTTGGTTTAACTTTTGATAATGTTTTAATAACATAATCTAAGTTTTCACTAAGTTTAACAGCATCAAATGATACTTTACCAATAATTGTATGAACATTTCCGAATTTATCATTCTTATATGTAACCATACCTTTTTTAATGTCTTCAACTACAGCAGCAATTTTAGTTGTTACTGTTCCTGTTTTAGGATTAGGCATTAAATTTCTTGGTCCAAGGATATTTCCTATTTTACCAAGTTCTGGCATCATATCTGGTGTTGCTACGATTACATCAAAACCAAACCATGATTCTTTTTTAATCTTATCGATTAAATCTTTATCTCCAACAAAGTCAGCTCCAGCAGCTTTAGCTTCTTCTGCAAAAGTACCTTTTGCAATAACTAAAACTTTTTTAACTTTTCCTGTTCCATTTGGTAATGAAAGAGAACCTTTTAATTGTTGATCAGATTTTTTAGAATCAATGTTTAATTTAACAGCTACTTCTACAGTACTATCAAATTTAGTAGTTGATGTTTCTTTAACAAGTTTAATTGCATCTTCTAAACTATATAATTTTTCTTTATCTAGATTTTTAGATGCTTCCACATATTTTTTACTATATTTTTTCATTCTTACCTCCTAACTGTGGTTTATTAGCGGATTACTAATTATAATTTTATTCTTTATCAGATTTTTCTTCTTCGCCTACAACTGGTACTTCAGCACTAGCAGTTACTTTTGCTTCAGCTTCAAGTTCTTCTAATTCAGCTTCCCTTTTAGCTTGTTCTTTTTCTTCTGCTTTTGCTTCAAGTTCTTGTTCTGCAAGTTCTGCATCATTTACGCCTGATACCGCAATACCCATGTTTCTAGCTGTTCCTGCAATTATATTCATTGCAGCTTCAACATCATAAGCATTTAGATCTGGCATCTTTGTTTCAGCAATATCTTGTAAATCTTTTTTACTTATTGTTGCAACGATTTCATTAGCACCTTTTTTACTACCTTTAGTAATCTTTGCTGCTTTCTTTAATAAGAATCCAGCTGGGGCAGTTTTTAAAACAAATGTAAAACTTCTATCATCATAAATTGAAATTTCACAAGGAGTTATATCTCCTGTTTTGTCTCTAGTTGCTTCATTAAATTTTGAACAAAAATCTTGTAGATTTATTCCAGCAGGTCCAAGAACAGTTCCAACGGGTGGAGCTGGTGTTGCTTTGCCGGCAACAATCTCTAATTTAACTTTTTTAACGACTTCTTTAGCCACGAAAACACCTCCTATATTAATTTTTTCGCGTAAGTGGTATTAGGCAAGTCCGCTTTTCTTTCCCTTCCACTTAACAAATTATACTTATACATATAATTGCACCTACGATAATACCATACTTTTAGATTAATAACAACTGTTTTTCTTGACATTTTTCATCAGACTGATTATAAGTTCTAGAAAATATTATTGGAATAAATAGTATTATGTGATAAAATAATTTTAATGGTAGGAGGTTTTAAAATTGGCAAGAAAATTTTTTAATCAAAAAGTTCATAATACAAAGAAAACAATTATTCAAATATCTGTTATTAGTGGATGTGTAGTAGGTATAATTGTCTGTTTTTTTGTAGCAAATCACTTTAGTAATAAAAGTAAACCAAATCAAGTAGTTGAATTAAGAGATTCAGTTGCAATTGAAATTAAAGGAGACTTGCCTGATAAAACTATATTCTTTTCAGAACTAGAAAATGTTTTAGAAAAAGATATAAAAGCAGATTATTCAAAAGTTGATGTAAATAAAGTAGGAGAATATCCAGTTACTATAACAATAGGTAAAAAGAAATATGATTTAAAACTTAAAATTATAGATACTGAATCTCCTATATTAAAAGTTAAAAATGTCAAAATAGAAAATGGTAAAACATATAATGCAAAAGACTTTGTAGAAAGTTGTAAAGATAATAGTGATGAATCATGTAATGTTTCGTTTTATTCTTTATCAATTAATCAAGATGGTGTAAAAATAGATTATTCTAAATATAAAGATGAAGGAGTTTATACTGTACAATTAATTGCGAAGGATTCATCTGATAATTCATCTGCTCCAGTAAGTGCAACACTAACAATTGGAAATAAAACTGATGAAGAAAAACCAATTACTCCGACAATTTGTAAATATGGAAATAATTTATATGATAAAAGTAAATATATACTGGGAACATATGTTACTGAAAACAATTGTGCAATTGATTTAAATTTATATCATGATCCTAAAATACTAGCTTCTGTTAATAAAATAATGGATAACGAAACTGAAAAGTTAAAAAAAGAATTTAGTAAATTAAATGTAAAAGGTACGATTACATTAAATAGAAAGTCTGAGGCTGTACTTAACACTATAGGTTATGGTGTAGTTGGTTATACAATTCATATGGATTTAATAGTAACTAACAATTCTAAAGAAGAACTAGTTGAAAGTTTTTTCTTAGATACGACTGGAAAAAGAATATATAGTATTAATAAATATAACTTAAATTAGAGCATAAAAAAACTTTTAGAAATTAATCTAAAGGTTTTTATTTTAGTCTTTATTTCTTGATGAAAACATTAAAGCTACAAATCCGCCAATAACTACTGCAAATATAATTGTAATTACAACGTTATCACTAATTTTGTTTTTTTTGTCTTTTTCAACAAATTTAATTTCTCCACTAGCACATGCTTCTTTTAATGTTTCTTTTTTACTATCAAGTTTATTTTCTTTAATTGTAGTTCCTACTAAATCAATATAATTTTTATTTTGATATTCTTTTAAGGCTTCTTCAATTATTTCTTTTCCTGTTGATTTTCCAAAACCTACTTTAAAATAAGTTCCTCCAATTGATATAAATGGTACTCCATCGTCATCATTATTAAGGGCTTTTTTAACAGCATCTAGAACTTTACCATTTTCAGGACTACTTGATACTTCATAAGTTACTACTTCAAAATAATCTTCATAATCTACCCAGTTTTCACCAAAGTACTTTAAAAAGTCTTTACAATGTGAACAACTAGAACTATGAAATAAATTTATTTTTACTTTTTCATGATCTGTTACTTCTGGTTTTTCTATTGCAGATACATTACCTAAAAATAATGAAAATGTAACTCCAAGACTAACCATAAACAATAATAATTTTTTCATTTTACCTCCATGAACATTATACTTAGTTATTTATCGTTTGTAAATGTATTATTAGTTTTTT
>JAVXUB010000010.1:0-11156 GCA_036642315.1 Bacilli bacterium | reverse complement strand
TGAGTTTTTTTTTACAAGATTAGTATTATTTATTATGTCCTAGTTTTTAAAATTTATAGAATATTTAGTCTCATAATGTTATAATAGCTTAAAGGTGATGATAAAATGTTTTCATTAAATCAAGTAGGAGATGTAACTTATTATATTGATAATCCTTCTAAAATAGGGGTTGTAAAATTAAGTGATGGTTCTGTTTTATTAATAGATACTGGTAGTGATAAGGATACTGGTAGAAAAATAAGACAATTAATGGATTCTTTAGGATTAAAGGTATCTATTATATTAAATACTCATTCTAATGCTGATCATATTGGTGGAAATAAATATTTACAAAATAATACTGGATGTAAAATTTATGGATCGGGTATTGAAAATGATTTTACGAATCATCCTTTATTAGAACCATCTTTTTTGTATGGTGGATATCCTCCAAAAGATTTATTGCATAAATTTTTATTAGCAGATGCAAGTATAAGTGAAGAAATAAACCAAATTAATTTACCTAAAGAGATTAGTATAATTGATTTACCAGGACATTATTTTAATATGATTGGTTTTAGAACGAGTGATGATATTGTTTTTTTAGCTGATGCTTTATCTAGCGAAGAAACTTTAGAAAAATATCAGATAGGTTTTATATATGATGTAGAAAAATATTTAAAAACACTTGAAATGATTAAAACTTTAAAAGCAAAATTATTTGTTCCATCACATGCATCAGTAACTGATAATATAGTACCAATAGCACAAAAAAATATTGATAAAGTTTATGAAATAAGTAATAAAATATTAAAAATATGTCATGAAAATATAATATTTGAAAATATACTTGAGAAGTTATTTATAGATTATAAATTAACTATGGATTTTCCTCAATATGTTTTAGTAGGTAGTACTATTCGTTCATATTTAGCTTGGTTAAAAGATAATGGTAAATTAGAAGTTAATTTTATAAATGGATTTATGTATTGGAAAACTATTTTTTAGTGAATTTATTAGTGTTATAATATAAAGTATAAGGAGTTGTTTATGAAGAAAGTTAATAATAAGAAAAAGAAGAAAAACTTAAGTTTTATGAATTATTTAGTTATACTTTTAATAGTTATAACTCTTTTAACTGCGGGGTTAATTTATTTTATTAATATATTACCACTTCAATATTTTGTTGTGTTTGCTGCAGTTCTTGCTATATCTAACTTTATAATATGTTCTCTTTTACTTGCAAAAGGAAAGTTTCAAAAGGTAATTGGTGTACTTCTTTCTATAATTATGATTATTATAGAGATTATGGGGATTACTTATGAACTTAATACACTTGATTTTTTAAAACAATTTGGATTTAATAATTATAAAACTGAAAATTATAATGTAATTGTGTTAAATGATAGTAAATATAATGATATAAATGAGTTAGATAAGAAGTCTATTGGACACTTAAAAGTTAATAAAAAAGATGGGTTAGAGAAATTTTTAAGTAAACTTAATAATAAAATTAGTTATAAAGATGTAGTAAAAAATGATATGGATGAGTTAATTAATGAATTAATTAGAAGTAAAGTAGATGCAATTATTTTAGAAGATTCACAACTGGAAATATTAGAAGAAGAAAATATAGTTAGTTATAAAAAGTTAAAGAAGATATATAGTTTGGAAGTATCAGTTGAAATAAAGGATATTAGTAAAGATGTAAATGTTACAAAAGATTCATTTAATATCTATATTTCAGGGATTGATACATATGGAGCTATTACTAAAACATCTAGAAGTGATGTAAATATTGTAGCAACAGTTAATCCTAATACTAATGAAATTTTACTTACAAGTATTCCAAGGGATTATTATGTAACGTTACCTAGTTTTTTAGAAAAAGATAAATTAACACATGCAGGGATTTATGGAATTGATGAGTCGGTTGGTGCAATTGAGAATTTACTTGATATAAAAATTAATTATTATGTTAAAGTTAATTTTACATCATTAATAAAAATAGTAGATACTCTAGATGGTATAACTGTAAACTCTAAATATGATTTTACTTCAGAAGATGGTTATAAATACAAAAAAGGAATAAATAATTTAAATGGAGAAAAAGCTTTGTCGTTTGTAAGAGAGAGAAAAGCTTTTAGTGATGGAGACCGTGTAAGAGGGGAAAATCAAGAACTTGTTTTAGCGGCTTTAATTGATAAAATATTAACACCTTCAATAATAACTAAATATAATGATTTATTAAAATCTATTAAAGGAAATTTTAACTCAAATATAGATGATGCTAATATAACTAAGTTAATAAAAATGCAATTAAAAGAAAATAATGAATGGAAAATAAACTCTATATCATTAGATGGAAGTGATGCAAGTGAATATACTTATAGTTATAAAAAGAATAAGTTATATGTTATGTTACCTTTTAAAGAATCAATTGATAATGCTAAAAACAAAATAAATGAAGTATTAAAATAAAGATATTAAATTAAACTAATATCTTTTTTCTTTACACTAAATGTATAGTAAGTTTTGATATCTTTTGTCGAAAGTGTTTAAAAAAAATAAGAATCAACTATTATTAGTTTAGAAGGTGATAAGATTTGCTAAGAATGGATTTAGAATATAATCAAGGAATCTTGTTTGTAAGGCTAAAAGGTGAACTTAACAAAAAGAGTTGTTTTAAAGTAAATAATTACTTAATACCTGTACTCGTAAAACATAAAGTTAAATATTTAGTATATAATTTATATTTACTTGATGGTATAGATGAGGTTGGAATAGATGCTTTATTAAATACAAAGTGTGCAATAAAACAAAATAAAGGTACTATTGTAATGTGTGAAGTAAATAGAAAATTTAAAGAACAATTAAAAAGATTAAATATAAAAAAAATAGAAAATGAAAGAATAGCATTAAACTTAATCGAGGTTTAAGATGAATAATGAACAGTTAATTATGGAAAATGCAGGGCTTATTTGGAAAATTGCAAATAGATTTTATAATGTTGATAAAAAAGATTTATTTCAAGCAGGGGCTCTTGGTATTTTAAAAGCATATCGAAATTATAAAGAGAATGGTGTTACTAAATTTAGTACTTATGCTTATGATTATATTTTTGGAGAAATGCATATACTTGCAAGTAATAAAGAAATTAAAATAAGTAAAGATATTATAAAATTAAGAAATGAACTTGAAAAAACTAGATATATACTTGCTCAAAAACTTTGTAGAATTCCAAGTAATATGGAACTTGCAAATTTTTTAGAAATGGATGTTGAAAAAATTACTTTAGCACTTAATAGTGCAAATGCGGTAATGTCACTTGATGAAGAAAGTGATGATGCTAGAAATTTATATGAATCAATTGCGTATAATGAATCTTTAAGTCAAGATGATTTAATAATGTTAGATAGTAGTATTAATACTCTTGATGAAGTTGAAAAAGATATTATAAATTCTAGATATTATGAAGATTTAACACAAACTGAAACCGCAAGAAAATTGGGTCTTTCTCAAGTAATGGTTTCTAGATATGAAAAAAGAAGTCTTGAAAAAATGCATGATTATATGTATTTGTAGAGTATAAATAACTTATCCTTAACTATAATAAGGGTAGGTGAAATAAATTGAACAAAGAAGAATATAAAAAATTAGTTAAAGAAATGTCACCAAAAGAAAATAGATTAAAAAATATGATGGTGGCTTTTTTAGTTGGTGGAACTCTAGGACTAATTGGTGAAATTATTATTAAATTTTTAGTGATGGCTTTTGGAATGAATCTGGTTAATGCTTATGGTTGGCTTGCTTTAATTATTATTTTTTTAGCATCTTTATTTACTGCTTTAGGATTTTTTGATAACTGGGTAACTAAATGTAAAGCGGGGTTAATTATTCCAACTACAGGGTTTGCACATTCAGTATCTAGTAGTGCCCTTGATTATAAAAAAGATGGTCTTATAACTGGTGTTGGTGCTAACTTTTTTAAACTAGCAGGTTCAGTTATTTTATATGGAATTATTAGTTCATTTATTTTAGTGATTGTGAGAGTGATTATCGGTGTGTAGTATTAAATTTAAAAATGTTTATATTAAGGATTATTATTCAGTAGTAGGTCCTATTGAAAAAGAAAGTAGACTTAAAAACTTTGATCTTTCTATGGATGACTATTATTATGATGAAAAAACTTTTGAACTGGCAGAGATAAAAATGCAAAGAATAGTTATTGATAATTTACTTTTTAAAAATAATTATGCTGAGAGTGATATTGATGCTTTAGTTGGTGGGGATTTAACTAATCAAATTGCTGTAACAAGTTATAATGCTAAAAATTATAGTTTTCCTTATCTTGGTTTATATTCGGCATGTGCTACATTTACTGAGTCTCTTTTAGTTTCTGCTAGTTTAATTGATAATAATAGTTGTAAAAAAATATTAGTTATAACTAGTTCACATAACTTAAATGCTGAAAAACAATTTAGATATCCAATTGAATATGGTGCTCCTAAACCTCATACTTCAACGTTTACTGCAACTGGGGCGGTTAGTTCTATTTTAACAAAAGAAGAAAGTAATTTAAAAATAGAATCGGCAACTATTGGTGCCCCTATTGATATGGGAATAAATGATGCTAATAACTTAGGTGCTGTTATGGCTCCTGCTGCAGCTTTTACACTTAATAAA
The DNA here is from genome assembly GCA_036642315.1 of Bacilli bacterium. Classification (GTDB taxonomy): domain Bacteria; phylum Bacillota_I; class Bacilli_A; order RF39; family UBA660; genus Onthocola_B. The sequence goes on along the minus strand of JAVXUB010000010.1, from coordinate 6,491 downwards.
CATTTAACTGAAATGAAAAGAGAAGCTGATTATTATGATATTATTTTAACTGGAGATTTAGGGTGTGTTGGTGCTGATATATTTAAAGAATATTTAAAAAGATGTTATGGTATAAAATTAAAAAAACATATGGATGCTGGGTGTGAACTATTTTTAAAGAGTCAAGATACGTATGCTGGTGGAAGTGGTCCTACTTGTTTACCTTTAATTTTATTTAATAAAGTATTAAAACAAAGTAAAATTAAAAAAATACTTATTATTGGTACTGGTGCACTTCATTCTGTTGCTCTTGTTAATCAAAAACATAGTATTCCAGCAATTGCCCATGCTGTAAGTTTGGAGGTGATTTAAATGCACTTTATTTTGGCTTTCTTGTTTGCTGGTATGGTTTGTCTAATAGCACAGATAATACTCGATAATACCAAACTTACTCCAGGACACATTACTTCGATATTTACTGTTATTGGTGCGTTACTATCATTTATGGGTATTTATGAAAAGTTAATTGAAAAGTTTGGAGCTGGTGCAACTATTTTAATTTCTAATTTTGGACATCTTCTTTATTCATCTGGTATTAAAGGTTATATAGATGAAGGATTCCTTGGTATTTTTACAGGTCTTTTATGTAAATCATCGCTTGCGATAACTGGTGCTGTTGTTTTTGCTTTTATATTTGCTATTATATTTAAACCTAAAAACTAAAAAAGAATGATTTTGTTCATTCTTTTTATATTTAATTTTTTTTAGTTAACAACAAGTACAACCATTTATTTGACAGTTTACGATATTTAATTTTTGTTTTAATAAAGTTTCTAAAGTATTAATTGAATCAAGCATTTCTTCAACACTTTTATTTATACAAATAAGTTCTTCCTCTGTTATGTTATTTATTGCAACTGCAGCTTGGATTTTTGCACCTTCAGCATTTGCAATGTTAGCAAGAGCTGCTTGTTCGTTTGCAACTGATGCGATTAAATCATTTATTTGTTGATTATAATTATTTCTAAATACAATAGTACTAGCGATATTACTTGTAGATGTTCCTGTTTCACTATCTGGATTAAGTGGATTAATTGTATACTTAAATGCTACATTAGCAACATTTTTTATAGGATTAGGACTAGGTATACTTATTACTTTTACTTGGAATGTTACATTAACTGTATCTCCAGGCATAAGTGAATTAGTTAAATTAATTCCAGTAGTAGGGTCTCCAGTAAAAGGTGCTGTCACGTTTAATGAACCTGGAATATATGAAGTTCCATTAGGGATTGAGTCACTAATTACAACACTACTAAGTGGTGTATTACCTGTATTTTTTACTGCAATAGTGTAAGTAATAACGTCTCCAATATAAGAGATGTTTTTATCTGCAGTTTTAGTAGTTGTAGCACTTCCTTTTAATACTAAAGTATTTACTGTGTTACTTGTGCCTGACTTTTTTACTCCATTTGGAGAAGCTGGGTCTACTGTATAAGTATAATCTACTAAAGCACTATTAGGAATCGGATTAGTTGATGGAATAGATGCTCCAATTTTTACTTTGAAAGTAACTGTTGCTGTAGTATTTGGGGCAATTGGTGCTAGTAAATTAATAGTACTAGTAGGGTTACCAGTAAAAGGTAATGTAGAAGTAGTAGAACCTGCTACATAAGTTGTGCCTGCTGGAACAATGTCTGTTAAAACAACATTATTAGCTGGAACATTACCAGTATTTTTTAGTGTGATTGTATAAGTTAAAACATCACCTGGTTTTGCAGTAGTAGGGCTAACTGTTTTATTAAAGTTTCCACTACTTGTTAAATCTGCATGATTAACTGATGTTGTAACAATATTTGTGTTTCTAACTGGTTGATTTGGAACTGCAACAGTTGCAACGTTATTTATTTGACTAGTTGCAATGTTTGAATTTACTTGAACTTGATAACTTATAGTAACATCACTATTTGCGGGTACACTAGTTAAAGTAATTCCAGTAGCGGGATTTGTTCCTGTATAAGGAGTACTTACTAGTAAGTTTCCAACATAAGTAGTTCCAGCAGGTGTAGGGTCAGTTACTAAAACATTGTTAACTGCAAAGTTGTTTGGATTATGTCCTGTGATAGTATAAGTTAAAATGTCTCCTAAGTCAGCATAAGCTTTATCTACAGTTTTTGTAAATGTTTCTGGTGCTGCATTAGTAATAGTATAAACCATTTCATCTCCTAAAACAGGAGTTACATTTATTGGTAAATTACCTGTTGGAGGAGTAGTTCCAGCCGGAGTTAAGTTTACACCAGTTGTAGAAATAGTGTAGTCAGTTAAAGCACTAACTGAACCGGTTTTCATTGCTTCATTAATTGTATAAGTGTTCCCAGGTATTGCGTAAATTGTTGCATAAGTAGGTTGAAGTCCACTTGCAGCACCACTAGTTGATACTAAATTACTTGGTGTACCTGCAATATTTAAATTAAATTGGTCAGCTGCATTAATTCTTGCTCCAATATTTTTCTTTAAAGTAATACGAGTAGTTGAAAAACCTATTGCTACAGCTTCTCTACCATATGTTTCTAAAGTTAAATTTGTTGGAGAATTACTTGTTAATACGTATGCTGCAGCAGATGATTGATTTATTCCTGTAATAGTTACAGAGTTTGATCCAACTCCTGCTATTGTTGGTGGATTTGGTCCGATTGTGCTAAGTAAACTCCACGGATTTCCATTTGTAGTAAATGTTAAATGTTCTGTATATTGTGGGAAGTTATTAGTACTCTCAGCATCAGCTACAACGGCTGTATAGTTTGTTACAGGATTTCCAAAGACATCTTTTACTATGATATTTGATAATACTAATGTACTATTATTTGAGTAACTTGGTAAAAGTGGAGTAACAAGTGCAACATTACCTAACAATCCTGTATATTGAATATTTCCAAAAAATGAAAATGGACGAGGTACTGGACTTGCAGTAAATGGAACAATTGACGAAGGTATTGAAGTTAAATCAAATGTGACTGTTGAGCCATCATTTAATGTACCAGTTAAACCTGGAATGGTTTGCCCTGGATTTATAACGATTGAATTAAAATCAAACCAACCGATTCCTCCAGCACTAGGGCCTGAACCGGGGTTTGCATAAACAAATGACATATAATCTTTCCTTTCTAATTAATTAGTTTTGCAAATAACTTCTTTAAATAAATTTAATTTATTTTTTAAATTCATTTCTAAGTTAATTACATTATCTACAGTATTTTTTACTGATTTATTAGCAGTAATTAAATCTTCTGCTGTAATATTTGGCATGTTTATAATGCTGTTTAATTTTTCACTTTCAGCATTTAGGATGTGTGATATACCTGTTTCCTCCATTGCTATTGATTCTATAATATTACCAACGGATTCCTCACGTGTAATCGTACCTGGTTTTATAACGGGCATTCCCATAATAAAAAACTCCTTTCATATTTGTATTTTATGTTCTTTTGGACAAGTTGCAAATTATAAACATAATGGGACATTGTTTTTTTTAACAACTTTTTAAACCATTTATTTGACAATTAGCTATATTTATTTTTTGTTTTAAAACTGATTCTAAAGTATTAATTGATTCTATCATTTCAGCAACACTTTTATTAATACAAATTAATTCTTCTTCAGTTATATTATTTATTTGTAATGAAGCTTGTATTTTTGCTCCTTCTTTATTTGCTATTTCAGAAAGGGATGCTTGTTCTTTTGCAACTGATGAAATTAAATCATTAATTTCTTGCATATAATTATTTTTAAATATAATAGTACTTGCAATATTACTTATAGAACTTCCACTTTCTCCATCTGGGTTATTTGGGTTTGTTGTATATTTATAATTAACTTTAGCAGTATTTTTTATAGGGTTAGGGCTAGGTATACTTATTACTTTTACTTGGAATGTTATATTAACTGTATCTCCTGGCATAATTGAATTAGTTAAATTGATTCCAGTAGTAGGGTCTCCAGTAAAAGGTGCAGTAACGTTTAGGGATCCTGGTATAAAAGATGTTCCATTTGGAATTGAGTCACTAATTACAACATTACTAAGTGGTGTGTTACCAGTGTTTTTTACTGCAACTGTGTAAGTAATTGTATCTCCTATGTAAGAAATGTTTTTATCAGCAGTTTTAGTAGTAGTTGCTTCTGCCTTAATAATATTTGTGTAAACTGTATTACTTTCTCCATTTGATACTATTCCGTTTGGTTTTGATGGGTCTACTGTAAATGTGTAACTAACTGTTGATTTATTTGGAATAGGATTTATTAGTGGTAATGAAGTTACTTTTGCTTTAAATGAAATTGTTGCTGTTGTGTTTGGTGTAATTGGTCCAGTTAAAGTTATTGTTGAAGTAGGGTCACCACTAAAAGGTAGATTTGATGTTGTAGAAAAAGGAATATAAGTAGTACCATTTGGTAAAATATCAGTTACTATTACATTATTTGCAGATACATTACCAGTATTTTTTAAAGTAATTGTATAAGTTAAAATGTCTCCTTGGCTTGCTACTTGTTTATCGACTGTTTTAATAAAGTTTCCATTACTAGTTAGATCAGCATTACTTATTTTAGTTGATACTATATTAGTATTTTTTATTGGTTGATTCGGTATTGCAACTGTTGCAACATTATCGATTTGTGAAGTAGACATATTAGAATTTACTAGAACTTGATAACTAATTGTTGCATCACTGTTTGCTGGTATACTAGTAAGTGTTATTCCAGTAGCTGGATTTGTTCCTGTAAATGGAGTACTTACTAAGAGATTTCCTAGATAAGTTGTACCAGTAGGAGTTGCATCAGTTACTAAAACATTATTTACTGGAAAACTATTTGGATTGTGTCCTTTTATTGTATAAGTTAAAACATCACCTAAATTTGCATAAGCTTTATCAACTGTTTTTGTAAATGATTCGGGTGCTGCATTAGTGATTGTATAAACTATTTCATCTCCTAGTTGTGTAGTAACTGAAAGTGGTAAAGGTCCGGATGCTGGGGTATTTCCGGCTGGAGTTACATTTACGGCTGATGTTGAAACTATATAGTTACTTAATGAACTAACAGAACCTGCTTTCATTGCTTCATTTACGGTATAAGTGTTACCAGGGATTCCATAAACGGTTGCATATTCTACTTGTGTACCTGTACTTGCACCTGTAGTAAATACTTGATTGTTTGGAGTTCCTGCTATATTTAAATCAAATTGATCGGCTGCATTAATTCTTGCTCCTATTACTTTTTGAAGGGTTACACGAGTTGTTGCAAAACCTAATGCGAAAGCTTCTAGACCTCCGTTTGTAACTGCAGTTAAAGTTAAATTTTTAGGGTTACTTGTACTTAAAACATAGTCTGCTGTAAATGCTTGAGTAGTACCAATAATATTTGCTGTATTAGTTCCAAGTCCAGTAAGAGTAGTTGGAGCTCCCGGAATTGTTGTAAATAAATTCCATCCACCTCCGTCTGTAGTAAATTTCCAAGATTCACCTATATTAGTGTTTTCAGCATCAGATAATAATACTGTATAGTTAGGTACTAAATTACCAAAAATATCTTTTACTACAATGTTACTAATATTGATAAGTCCTGGGTCGAGTGTACCAATTCTTCTATTTTGTAATAATACATTTCCTAATATTCCTGTATATCCGACATATCCAAAAACACCTGCAACAGGAGAAGGTAATGCATCAAAAGTCATGGCAGAAGTAAGTGGGGCAGATAAATCAAAAGTTACTGTAGTGCCATCACTTAATGTGCCTGATAAACCAGTTATTGTATCGCCTGGTTTTAGTGTTAAATTTCCATATTCAAACCAACCGATTCCACCAGCACTAGCTCCAGAACCGGGGTTTGCATAAACAAATGACATAAAATTCTTCCTTTCTAACTAGTTTTGCAAATTGTGCTTGCAAATAAGTTTAATTTATTTTTTAAATTCATTTCTAAATTGATTACATTATCAACAGTATTTTTTACTGATTTATTTGCAGTAATTAAATCTTCTGCTGTAATGTCTGGCATATTAATAATACTATTTAGTTTTTCACTTTCAGCATTAAGAATATGTGATATGCTTGTTTCTTCCATTGCAATGGATTCTATAATATTTCCAACTGATTCCTCACGTGTAATCGTACCGGGTTTTATAACGGGCATACCCATTTAAAAAAACCTCCTTTCATACTTATATTTCACTATATTTTATGATTTTTGGGACAAGTTGCAAATTATGTATATAATGGGTTGTTAAAAATACTTTATTAAAGTTTTTATTTATGCTATTATATTAATGTAAAGGGTGTGTGAAAAGTGAATAAAGATGAATTAAATCCACTTATTAAAGAAGAAGAGGAAAAACTATTTGTTAGTCCAGCTTTAGAAAGTGCAGTTGATGTTATAAATAACAGGGTTACTAGTGAAGAAGTTAATCCAAATGTTTTTGATAATGTTAATAATGAAACTTATAATATTTCCAAAGAAGA
>JAVXUB010000009.1:0-11220 GCA_036642315.1 Bacilli bacterium | reverse complement strand
TTTTATATAATTCTTTATATCTTCTATAAATATAGGTTCATCTAATGGACAATTATTTATATAACATTCTAGTAGTTCGCTATATTTCATTGTTACCTCCCTTTGTTATTAAATTATTATTTAATTTTAAATAATTAATAATTCCATAACTAATATAACATTTAATATATTTAATGTCAATTAGTTAATTCATTAATTCTTTTTCTATTAAATTAGCTATTACTTGATGTGCTTTATAGCTCATGTAATAACTAGTTGATTGTAAATAATATGAATTATTTAAAGAAACTGGTAAAATGTCTAAAAAGTTTGTTTTATATTTAACTGCTAGTTTGCTTAATTGTTCATTAATTGTAATTACTGTGTTTTTATCCATATTAAAGGCTGGGTATAAACCTACTATTATAATTTGTTTATCATTAAAAGATCTAATGTTATTTAGTAAAAGTTCATAACTAGTAATAAAGTTTTCTATATATTCTTTAGTTATTTTTGTTTTTAATGATATATCTGCTAGTTCATCTTCTCCAAAAGCAATAGTTATTAAATCAGCTGAGGCTAGAATTTGCTTTATTGGTTTTTGTTTAGACTTACCAACATAGTTTTTTTCTAACATAATGTTTATTTCATCTAACTTAAAATGTTTTAAACAAAAATCAAAGTTATAATTTTCTAATTTATTGTTTTCTATTAAGTTATCTTTTAAGTAATCATTGTAACTGGGTCCTACTAAACTATAAGGTGTTACACCAAGAGATAAACCGTCGCCTAGAGCGACAAAGCTAATTTTTGATGCTACTGAAAAGTGGTTAATAATAATAGTTAGAAGTGCGCCAAAGGTAATAATTAATAATAATTTATATCTTCTTTTCAAAAAAATTCCTCCATTAAAAAAGTAGAGTGTTTACTCTACATTATACTTCGATAATTTTTATTTTAGCACCAACATCAGATAATTTATTAATGATTCGCTCATATCCACGTAGAATATGTTCGACATCATTAATAATAGTTGTTCCTTCTGCAATTAAACCGGCTGTAACAAGAGCTGCACCTGCTCTTAAATCTGTTGCCGTAATTTCTTTTCCAAAAAGTTTTGTTGGTCCAGTTATTTTTGCATGTTGTCTTTCTGCATCAATATTTGCTCCCATCATGTTTAAATATTTTACATGTCCCATTCTATTTTCCCAAATAGTTTCTTCAAATAAAGAAATACCTGTAGCTTGAGTGAGTAATACCGCCATTGGTTGGCCTAAATCTGTTGGAAAACCTGGATATACAACCGTACGAATATTTACTGGTTTTAATTTTGTAAATTTATTTAAAGTTATTTGATTCTTTTCAAGTTTGAACTTTACTCCCATTTCTTTTAATTTACTTAAAAGAACTCTTATATGTTCTGGGACTATTCCTTTAATAACTAAGTTATCTCCAAGTAAAGCCCCCATTATTATATAAGTTCCTGCTTCTATTCTATCAGGAATAACTTCTATTTTAGCACTATGAAGTGAAGACACTCCATTAATTGTTATTTCACTAGTACCTAGTCCTGTAATTGATGCTCCCATATTATTTAAAAATTCTCCAATATTACTAATTTCAGCTTCTCGTGCAGCATTATAAATAACTGTCTTTCCTTTTGCTTTTGTTGCTGCAAACATAATATTTATTGTTGCACCAACTGAAGCAAAATCTAGGTAGATATCTGTTCCAATCAATTCTTTGGCATCAATTATATATTTAGTATCTTCTTTTGTTACGGTTGCACCAAGTGCTTCAAAACCTTTTAAATGTAAATCTATTGGTCTTGCTCCTATATTACATCCTCCTGGGAAAAATATTTCAACATGGTTGTATTTTCCAAGTAAAGCTCCCATAAAATAATAAGATGCTCTTAGTTTATTACTTAATACCTCAGGTATAACAGCATTTTTTATATTAGTTGTATCAATAATAATTTCAGTGCCTTTATTTATAACTTCAGCATTAAGTAAATTAATAATCTCAATTAAAGCATCTCTATCAGATATGTTAGGTACATTTTCAATAATAAGTTCTCCATCTGCCATAATAGCAGCTGGAATAAGTGCAACTGCACTGTTTTTGGCTCCGCCTATATTAATAGTACCCGTTAAAGTTTTATTTCCTTCAATAATTATTTGTTTCATTTTTTTATGTCCTTTCTTTAGTAACTTTTCTAAAATTACTATAACTATTATTTAAAATAAAGTCAAACTTTATTACTGGATTAAGTGTAAAATACCAAGGAGTAAAAGAAGAAATATTCCGATTATATTTGCATATTTACCAAATAATTTACTAGAATATTTACCTATTACTAATCCTAAGTATGTAAAAGTAGCACTACAAAATGCAAATATAATGCTAGCTAGATAGTTTTTAGTTGTTATTGCACTTATTCCTAAACCTACAGAAAAACTATCTAGGCTTACGGATAAAGCAAAAAGAAGGATTCCAATAAGGGAAAAGTTTAATTTAAAGTCTTCATCTTTAAAGTAATGGATTGCTAAGTTAATACCTAGAATTATTAAAATAATACCTAGAACTTTATTGGTAGTTAAAGAAAGAATGTTAATTAGTTTAATACCAATAAAGTTACCTAGGAGTGGCATAAAAAAATGAAATATTCCAACAGTTAAAGGAACTATAAAAAATAAGTTTTTTTGTTTAGTAATAGTGCTTAGACTTAAAGCCAAAGAAAAAGCATCCATTGATAAAGAAATGCCTATTACCAGTAAGGATACTATTTCATTCAAGTTAATCACCTATAGTATATATATTAAAGATTGATATTTTTATTAATAAAACTTATCTATTATTTTTTTTGCATATAAGGAATAAGTTACATTATCAACATTTTTTTCATCGGCTTCTAGTAAACAAAGTGGAGGAAATAAAACACACCACCAGTTATCACCTAAACCTGCACCTAAAGTTATTACTAATGATTCATAATTACCTTCATCATAAGTAATATCTTTATAAGTTTTTTCAGGGAAATAATTAAGTCCATAGTTGATATCATAGTTGGTTGTAAATTTATCGATTTTTGTTTTAATTAAAGGTATATTTTCAAGTATTTCATTCCTTGATGAATCAAGAGATGAAGAAGATACTAAAATATTATTAATTAAAGGATCTAATTCATTTTTAATAAGAAGCTTTTTTTCTTGATCATTTGGTTCATTACTATTAGCTATAATACGATACCTTATTGCACTTTTAGGAATTAAAACGGATGTTTCTTTATTTCCATTTATTAAAAGAGTAATAATTGTAATAATAAATAAAATAATAATAAATTTTTTCATTTGTTCACCTAAAGTAATTAAGGATGAATTTATTATTATTTATTCATTAAAGATAAATAAATATCTTACTTTACCTGTTAAGTCACATTCAAAAGAATATTTTGAATGTGGATAAATTGTTAATAAGTAAGCTTCTAAAGATTCTTTTATAGAAGGAGAGATTTCAAAAGCTATAATATTTCTTTTTTGTAATAATCCTTTACTATAATCTAATATTGATTTATAAAATAAAAGACCTTCATCACTTGCAAATAAAGCAATATGGGGTTCATTATTTAATACTATTTCTTCTACTTCTTCAGTAACTTTTATATATGGGGGGTTAGATATTAAAACATCATATAACCCAGTTGGTTTATTTAATATGTCATGAATATAAAAGAAAACATCACTTTTATTACGGATATTGTTTTCTTTTGCTACTTCTATAGCATCACGCGAAATATCTACTCCAGTTACAGAACTATTAGTTTCTTTAAAAAGAGTAATAGCAATACAACCACTACCAGTACCTAAATCTATAATGTTAACTTTTTTATTAAAAAAACTTTTTATATAATTTATTGTTTTTTCTACTAATAATTCTGTTTCAAATCGTGGGATTAAAACAGAATTATTTACTAAAAAGTTGCAATTTAAAAAATCAACATTACCAATTATATATTGAACTGGAATGCCGTTTTTTAATTTTTTAAATGCTTCTTGTTGGTCTTCTTCTTTAACATATTTTTTTATTAGTTCTTCGTTATTCAAGATTTTCTCCTGCTAACTTAAGTTTTAAATCTTCTGTAATTAATGCTTCAACTATTGGGTCTAAATTACCTTCCATAACACGGTCAAGTTCAATAATTGAAAAGTTTATTCTATGGTCTGTTACTCTATTTTGTGGATAGTTATAAGTTCTAATCTTTTCAGATCTGTCGCCCGAACCTATTTTTGACTTTCTAGTTGCTCCGATTTCTTTTTCTTGAGCTTGATTCATTTCATCATAAATTCTTGTTTTTAATAAACGTAAGGCGTTTTCTTTGTTCTTAACTTGACTTCTCTCAGTTTGACAAGTAACAGCTATACCTGTTGGAACATGCGTAATTCTTACAGCTGAATTAGTAGTATTAACAGATTGTCCACCTGCTCCACTTGAATGGTAGACATCTATTTTTAAATCACATTCTCTAATATCAATTGAAACATCTGCTGCTTCTGGCATAACTAAAACAGTAGCAGTTGATGTATGAACTCTACCTTGTGTTTCAGTTGATGGTATTCTTTGTACTCGGTGTGAACCACTTTCATATTTTAATTTTGAATATACATTATTTCCTTTAATAATATATTCGATTTGTGAATACCCTCCACTAGTACCTTCTACATCATGTAAGATTTCAATCTTCCAGCCTTTTCTTTCAGCATAATAAGAATACATTCTAAAAAGATCTCCTGCAAAAATATTTGCTTCGTCTCCTCCTGCTGCGCCTCTTATTTCCATAACAACATTTTTACCATCATCTTCATCTTTTGGTACTAATAAAAATTCAAGTTCACTATGCATTTTTTCTTCTTTACTAGTTAACTCGTCTATTTCTTCTAATGCTATTTCTTTATATTCAGGGTCATTTAACATTTCTTTGGCTAAAGATAGAGCTTCTGTTACATTCTTATATTCATTATAAACATCAACGATTTCTTCTAAATCACTTTGTTCTTTTGATAATGATTTTAATTTATTAAAATCATTTAATATCTCAGGCTTGGTTAATTCTTCTTTTAATTCATTATATTTTTCTACTATTGCTTCTAAACGTTTAAACATATGTGTTCCTCCTTCTTTATTATATCAACAAAGTGAACAAAAAAACAAGATTTGTTATACACTTGTTTCTTCGTCTTCATCTACTACTGCTAAGTCTTCTAAATCATCATCAGCCTCATCATCAGTATCTTCATCTTTTTCATAGAATATATCTTCGTTTTCATCTTCTTCATCATCTTCAATATCATCTACTACTTCAATATAATCATCATCATTATCTTCGATTATAATATCAGCTTTATGTCTACTTTGTAAGTCCCAAAAACCATTTTTTAACATAATAAACTTTTTGTTAATTGACATAAGTTCAAAAAAATCTACTAATTGTGTGTCAACACATTCTGCTGGTTTTTCTAAAACTTTACATACTTTCTTAAAGATATCTACAAGTTTCATTTTTTTACCTGATTCTTGCAATATAATTAATGCAATATCATCATAACCTAATAGTTCCAACTCATCGATTGGCATTTCGCTTAATTTCATGTAATCTCCTCCTACATTTTAACTGGTGGTATAACCCCAATTAAATTTAAAGCATTATATATTGTAATTTTAACTGCTTTTATTAAGTTTATATTTTCTTTTGTTTCTGTTTCATTATCAGTTAAAATTCTATTCTTAGAATAAAACATATGGAATTCTGTAGCTAGTTCATATACATATTGTGTTATTAAATGTGGTAGTTCTTTTCTTGCTGCATTTTCTACTACTTCAGGAAACTCATATACTTTTTCTAAAACATTATATGCACTTTCTTTATTTAATGTTTCATATTTATCAATATTAGTAACTTCATCAATATCTTTTAGTATAGAACAAATTCTTGCATATGCATAACTAACGTAGTATACAGGGTTATCACTAGTTGTACTTTTTGCTAAAGTTAAATCAAAATCCATTTGTGTATCTAAACTATATTTTGAAAAGTAATAACGAGCTGCATTAATACCAACTTCATTAATAAGTTCACTTAATGTAACAGATTTACCTGTTCTTTTACTCATTTTTACTATTTCACCATTTTCAACTAGTCTTACTAATTGTAAAAGTTTTACTTCTAACTTAGATTCATCATTACCTAATGCTTTAATACTACTTTTTAGTCTTGCAACATAACCATGATGATCTGTTCCTAAAATATCAATCATTTTATCATATCCACGAAGATATTTATCTTTATGATATGCAATATCTGGGACTAAATAAGTAAGTGTGCCATCATCTTTTATTAATACATGGTCAACATCATCAAATAAAGCACTACATTTAAACCAAGTTGCTCCATCTAACTTATAAGTATAACCATTTTTAGAAAGTTCATTAATAATTGAAGTTAAATTATATTTTTCGGTTATATCTTTTTCACTAGTAAATTTATCAAACTCAATACGATATTCTTTTAAGTCTTCAATAATTTTACTTAATAAAGAAGTTATACCTAGATTTTTAAAGTAATCTAATGGTGTATCTATTAAAGTATCTTTAAATTCATTATAAAGTTTAGTTGCTATTTCAATTATTTCTTTACCAAAATAACCATTTTCAGGCATTTCAAAGTCTTTTTTACATATTTCTAAATAACGAGCTTTTATGGATAAACCTAAATTGTTTATTTGGTTTCCTGCATCATTTACATAATATTCTTTAGTGACATTATATCCACTAAAGGTAAGTATTCTTGATAAAGAGTCCCCATAAGCTCCACCACGAGCGTTTCCTAAATGAAGAATACCAGTGGGGTTCGCACTTACAAATTCTATATTATAATTTTTGTTTTTTCCAATATTAGAACTTCCATAAGAAGAATCTAACTTAATAACATTATTAATGTTATCTATTAAATAATCTTTTTTTAAAAAGAAATTGATAAACCCAGGAGACTTTATTTCCATTTTTATTATTTTATCACTTTTTATATTTTCTATAATAGAAGTTGCTATATTTAAAGGATTATCCTTTAAAACTTTTGAAAGTTTTAAAGCAATATTAGTTGAATAGTCACCAAACTCTTTAACTTTAGGTTTTTCTATATCAATAACTATATCTGTATCTAGTAAAACTTTAGGTAAACTAGACTTTATTATATCTATTAATTCTTGTTTCATTTAATCACTCTTTCACGTTAATTACTAATCTTTTTTCAGTATCTAATATATATTTTATATATATTTTGTTTTTTAATATTTTTAAGTCACAATCTATATCAAATGTTAGTAATTCTTCATCAACTAAGGCTATTTTACATTCTTTTTTTGTAAAGTCAATAACCATATTTGTAAAATTATCTTTTTTTGTATATGTTTTATTTAATAAACTTATTTCATGGGTTCCAAAAGTATCTATATAAGTTATTAATTCATTTTTTATGTAAATACATGGAACATTTCTTTTTTCTAGTATTAAGTCATGTCCACTATAAAGTAACCAATCAATTAAGTGTTCCATTAAAACCCTCTTTCTTTTTCCAACACATTATAGCATACTATAAATAGAAAATACATCAAAAAAAGATAAAATTACTTTATCTTTTTAGTTTATTCATTATATATGTAAAAAGTTGACCGTTAATGCTAAAGTCTGGGGTAAATATTTCATCTGCAATACCTAGTTTTTTTAGTTTATTAAATACTTCAACATCATTTTTAGTTTTAGAGATGAATATTGTTGTTCCACCTACTTTTTTAACATATTCCATAGCTGGAACATCTGTTAGGCCATCTCCCATATATATTAAAGAAGATGCTTCTATTTTGTTTTCTTTAATTATTTTTTTTATTAGTTTTACTTTAAATTCATCTGTAACTAACTCTTTAACTGAAATAATTAATTCATCTTCATAGTTAAATGTAGTGCCATAAATATTTTTAAAATACTTTGTTAATAAAGTGTTCTTTAAATAGATTTCAAACCCAGATGATAATAAAAAGTTAGTTACATTTAAATTACTTAATTCTAAAAAATAATCTTCTACACCTTGGTTAAAAGTTAAAGAAGAAGAACCTTTAATAATATTTTTATTTGTTAGGTCAATATTATTTTTAGAAAGAATTGATAAAATTACTTTAGTGTAAGCATCATATGTATTATATCTTCTTGCTTTCATTAATTTTTTTACTTCTTTAATTAAATGTAATTCATCATATCCTATGTCTTCTAAAACTTTGTAATGAGGTATATTATATGGAGTAAGAGTTCCATCAAAATCATATATTATATTCAGTTTATTCATAATATTCCTTTCGTAGTTCATTTATTATAACTTAATTTTTATATTAAAGATACATTATTTACTTATAAAATAAATAAAAAATTCCATACTACTTATTAGGTGAATATAATGCGTGTTTTAAAATTTAGTGTTAAATCTTTAATATTTTTATTTATTTCTTTTATTGTAGTTATTGTTGCTCTTTATTCTTATGCTTATTTAAGTCCTAAACTTGATTTAAAAACTAGTGGAAGTCTTCATATATATGATAATAAGAATGATTTAATATATCAAGGATCTAGTACTAATGAATGGGCTAGTATAAAAGAAATTAGTCCTGTAGTAATAAATGCTGTTATTGCAGTTGAAGATAAGAACTTTTATAAACATAATGGGTTTGATTATTTAAGAATTGCTAAAGCAATGGCACTTAATATAAAAAATAAAAATATAGTACAAGGAGCATCAACTATATCACAACAATATATTAAAAATTTATATTTAGATTTTGATAAAACATGGAAAAGAAAAATTGAAGAAGCTTTTTTAACTTTAGAGTTAGAAGTTCATTATGAAAAAGATGAAATATTAGAAGGATACTTAAATACGATAAATTATGGGCAAGGAAATTATGGTATTGTTAATGCTGCAAGTTATTATTTTAATAAGAAAGTTAATGAGTTAACTTTAGAAGAAGCAACAATGTTAGTTGGAATACCAAAAAATCCAAGTAATTATAACCCTATAGCAAATTATGATGTATGTGTAAAACGTGCTAAAGTTGTTGCTAAATCAATGGTTAATAATGAGTTTATTAGTGAAAGTGATTATGAAAAGTTATTTCAAAATAAAATTGAAATTTATGGAGAAAGAAAAGATAATAATTTACAAATGCTTATGTATTATCAAGATGCTGTATTAAATGAACTTGAAAATATTCCAGCAATTCCTAAGTCATTTTTAGAGTCAGGTGGTTTAAAAATATATACAACACTAGACTTTTCGATGCAACAACAATTAGAAGAAAATATTTTAAAGAACAAAGTAAATGATGAAGCACAAATTGCAAGTGTTGTAGTAGACCCACATACTGGAGCAGTTTTATCTTTAACTGGAGGAATGGATTATGCAAAAAGCCAGTATAACCGAGCAATAAGTTCTAAAAGACAAGTAGGGTCAACCATGAAACCATTTTTGTATTATGCAGCTTTAGAAAATAACTTAACTATGGCATCTACTTTTACAAGTGAAGTAACATCTTTTAATTTAGGAAATAATAAAGTATATGCACCAACAAATGCAGCTGATTTATATGCAAATAAAAATATAACTATGGCTGCTGCTGTATCTTTTTCTGATAATATATATGCAGTTAAAACTAATCTTTTTTTAGGAATGGATAAAATGGTAGAAGTAGCAAATAGAACTGGTATTAAAACAAAGTTAGATGAAATAGCGTCACTTCCACTAGGTACCAATGAAATAAATATACTAGATTATGTAGCAGGATACACTACTTTTGCAAGTGGCGGATATAAAAGAGAAATACACTTTATTGAAAAAGTTGAAGATATGAAAGGAAATATTTTATATGAAAGAAAAAATGAAAATAAGTTAGTATTAAATCCTAATTATACTTATATATTAAATGAAATGTTAACAACAACTACTAATACTAATTTTAATGACTATACAACAGCAACTGCATCAACTATTGCATCAAAATTAAGTAATAAATATGCTATAAAAACTGGAACTACTAATACTGACTACTGGATAGTTGGATATAATAAAGATATTTTAGTAATGAACTGGATGGGATATGATGATAACTCACTTATTGATGTTGAAATAAATAGAGCTTCTAAAAACATATGGGCTGGAACTGTTGAAGATATTACCAAAAATAAAACAGTGAGTTGGTATGATACTCCACAAAATGTTGTGGGTCTTCCACTTAACGCAGTAACTGGGGAGCTTACTAATGATAAAAATAAGGCTGCTATGTTTTATTTTGTTAAAGGATCAGAACCATATTACAGTGCTGAACAGTTTGTAAGTGGTGAAAAAAAAGAACCGTAATTTTTATTGCATTCAACTAAAATAAAAGTTATAATCTATTTATGGAAGTGAGGTAAAATCAAATGAAAACTATTAATGTTGTAAGTTATACAAATAATCTGTTAACTTCATTAATATCTTTAGTTATCGGTGTTATATTATTTACTAGACCCGAATTAGTTGTTATTTTAATATCTAATATTTTAGGAGGTATCCTTGTAGTTATAGGAATATTAAAAATAATATACTATAGTTATCAAAAAGGAAAAAATAGTGAATATCCATTTAATGATATTTTATGGGCTATTATACTTATAATTCTTGGTTGTATATGTATATTTTTATCAAGTGCAGTTGAAGAGTTTGTAAGGTTTATTATTGGAATGTGGATTTTATTTTCTGGAATAAACAGATTAATAAAAGCAACAGAGTTATTTAAAACTAATAGAAATAAATCTATATCAGTATTAATTATATCTGTTTTATTAATTTTAGTTGGAGGATATGTAATATTTAAATCTAACTTAATTATTTCAAGTTTAGGTATTATATTAATAATTTATTCTATACTAGAAATATTATATTATATATTTGTAGTTCGTAATAATCATGAAAGTGTTCATACAAATGAAACTAAAAGTGATGTAAAAGTTATTATAACTGATGAAGTAACAAAAAAAGATCCTAAAAAGAAAAAGAAAAGTAATAAAAAATAGTTGAATTATTTATTACTTTAAGATATTATTAATTAAAGACATATTTATTTTAGTGTTTATTTTTAATTTTCCTTTAAGTATAAAATATGT
>JAVXUB010000008.1:0-12082 GCA_036642315.1 Bacilli bacterium | reverse complement strand
GATTTAAAGATATTTATTTAACAGAGTTAAGTTTTAATGCCAAAGAAGAAATAATAAATAGAATGAAAGAATTAAATAAAGATATATTTAAAGAAGTATCAGAAGAAGACATATGTACATTTTTTAAAGTAGTAAAAAAAGTTTCGAAAAATATGAAAGAGGATGAATAAAGAATGATTAAAATATTAAAAAAGTTTAGTATAGCAATAATATTTGCTGTATCATTAATTGTAGTACAAGCAAATTGTGAGTTAGCTTTACCTGATTATACTTCTAGGATAGTAAATGTTGGGATACAACAAGGAGGAATTGAGTCACCTAGTTTTACAAGTGTTAGTAAAAAAACACTGGATAAAGTTAAAAGTTTAACTGTAAAAAGTGATGATTTAATAATTGATAGTGCTTATAAATTTGACGAAAGTAAGAATTATTATGTAATAAATAAGTTAGATGAAGAAGAAACTAAAAAACTTAATGAAACATTACTTGTGCCTGAGGCAATAATTGCTTACCTTGAAAGTGGAGTAATTGATGTATCAAGTTTAGGGTTTAATTCAAATGAAGATATGTATCAAGCATTTAATAATATGAATGATACTGATTTAAGTAAATTTGTTTCTAATATAAAATCAAAATTAAGTAGTGAAGAAACATTTTTAAATCAAATAAGTGTTAATTTTGTAAAGAGTGAATATAAAAGTCTTGGGCTTGATACTAACAAAATACAATTAAATTATATTGTTAATGCTGGTTTAAAAATGCTTGGTATTGCTTTAATTGCTGCGGTAGTTACTGTAATAACTGCATTTTTATCAAGCAAAATAGCAGCGTATTTTGCTCATGATTTAAGAAGTGCTATAGCTAAGAAAGTTATGACATTTTCAAATAAAGAATTTGAAGAAATATCAACAGCTAGTTTAATAACAAGATCTACAAATGATGTTACACAAATACAAAATTTAATTACTATGGCAATAAGAATTTTATGTTTTGCTCCGATTATGGGATTTGGTGCAATACTAAAAGTAAGGGGAAGTTCTTTAAGCTGGATTATTGTTACAACTGTTTTAGTTATTATAACTTTAATTGTAGTTATATTTATGTTTGTTACGCCTAAATTCAAAATTGTTCAAAAAGCAATAGATAAACTTAATTTAATTTCTAGAGAGTTTGTTAGTGGTATTCCTGTTATTAGAGCTTTTTCAAATGAGAAATATCAAGAGAAAAAGTTTGATAAAGCTAATAAAGACTTAAATGATATAAGTTTATTTTTGGATAAAGTTACATCAGTATTAAACCCTATAATGATGTTTGTAATGAATCTTACATGTATAATGATTGTTTGGTTTGGTGCAAAACAAATAGATTTGGGTACTATGCAAGTTGGTACTTTAATGGCGTTTATTAATTATACAATGCATATTATAATGTCATTTTTAATGATTTCGATGTTTTCTATTATGTTACCAAGAGCTGTTGTATCCATAAAACGTGTTAATGAAATATTAAATAAAGATAGTTCTATAAGAAATAAAAAAATTACTAAAGAAATTGATGAAACTAAAAAAGGAAGTATTGAATTTAAAGAAGTTTATTTTAGATATGCAGATGCTCCAGAAGATGTACTTGAAAATATTTCATTTAAAGTAAAACCTGGTTCTACTACTGCGTTTATTGGGTCTACTGGAAGTGGAAAATCTACTCTTATAAATTTGATTCCAAGGTTCTTTGATGTAACTGATGGAGAAGTTTTAGTAGATGGAGTAGATATAAAAGATATAAAAGTAGAAGATTTAAGGAAAAGAATTGGCTTTGTTCCACAAAAAGGAATGTTGTTTTCTGGAACAATAAAAAGTAATATTGCTTTAGGAGTTGATAATTTAACTGATGAAGAAATTGATTTTGCTACTAAAATAAGTTGTTCTGATGAATTTATTAATAATAAAGAAGATGGACTTAATAGTGAAATATCTGAAGGTGGAACTAATGTATCTGGTGGTCAAAGGCAAAGACTTGCTATAGCAAGAGCTATTGCGAAAAAGCCAGAAATATTAATTTTTGATGATTCTTTTTCAGCACTAGATTATAAAACTGATTCAAAGGTTAGAAAACTTATTAATAAAAATTTAAAAGATACAACTATATTAATAGTTGCTCAAAGAATAAGTACTATAATGAACGCTGATCAAATAATAGTTTTAGATGAAGGACAAATTGTTAATATAGGTACTCATGAAGAACTTGTTAAAAATTGTAGTGTTTATAAAGAAATTGTTAGTTCACAATTAAAGGAGGTGTAATTATATGAAAAAAGTAAAAGGAAAAAATGTTTCTACTATAGAAAAACCAAAAGATTTTAGTGGTACTCTTAAACAATTATTTGGTTATTTAAAGGAATATAAAATTTGGATTATATTTATTGCAATATTTGCAATATTTAGTACTATATTTTCAATAGTTGGACCTAAGATACTCGGAAATGCTACTACAGAAATATTTAATGGTTTAGTTAATAAATTAACTGGTGGGTTAGGAATAAATTTTGATGCAATATTTAAAATATTATTATTCTTAGTAATTATTTATTTAATTAGTTCGATATTTAGTTATTTACAAAATATATTAATGGCATCAATGAGTCAAAAGTTTACTTATAAATTAAGAAAAGAAGTATCTGAAAAATTAAATAGATTACCAATGAAATACTTTGATAAACATGCAACTGGAGATGTTCTATCTACTATTACAAATGATATTGATACGCTAAATGAGGGACTTATTCAAAGCGTTCCACAACTGGTAACAACTGTTGTTATGTTAGTAGGTATTATAATAATGATGCTATCAATTAATGTTTCAATGGCTGTTATTGCAGTATTTATAGTTCCTATATCAGCTGTAATAATGCTATTTATTGTAAGAAGAAGTCAAAAACATTTTGATAATCAACAACATTCTTTAGCTAAGGTAAATGGAGATATTGAAGAAATGTTTTCTGGACATAGTGTAATAAAACTTTTTACAGCTGAGGAAAAGATGCTTGAAAAGTTAGAAAAAGATAATGAAGATTTAAAAGAATCTGCTTGGAAAAGTAATTTTTTATCAGGTTTAATGCATCCTATTATGGTTTTTATTGGTAATATTGGTTATGTAATAATTGCTATTATTGGTGGTATTTACTGTATAAAAGGAAAAATTACTATTGGTAATATACAATCTTTTATATCTTATACTAAAAATTTAACTAATCCAATTGGTCAACTTGCTCAAGTTTCTAGTATGTTACAGTCTTCTGTTGCTGCCGCAGAGCGTGTATTTTTATTATTAAATGAAGAAGAAGAAAAAGTTAATAATACTGAAAAAGTTGAAATAAGTAAAATAAAAGGTAAAGTTGAATTTAAACATGTTAATTTTGGATATGATGAAGGTAAAACTATAATAAATGATTTAAATGCAGTTGCTAAGCCAGGGGAAAAAATTGCTATAGTTGGACCAACTGGTGCTGGTAAAACAACAATAGTAAAACTATTAATGCATTTTTATAATGTTAACTCTGGAGAGATATTAATAGATGGAAAGAATATAGATCATTATGAACAAAAAGATTTAAGAACTATTTTTGGTATGGTTTTACAAGATACTTGGATGTTTAATGGAACTATTATGGAAAATTTGAAATTTGGTAAACTTGATGCAACTGATGATGATGTAATAGAAGCTGCTAAAGCTGCACACGTACATCACTTTATTAAAACTTTGCCTGATGCATACGATATGGAAATTAATGAAGAAACAAGTAATATATCTCAAGGTCAAAAACAATTATTAACAATAGCAAGAGCAATATTAGCAGATCCTAAGATATTAATTTTAGATGAAGCAACAAGTAGTGTTGATACTAGAACGGAAATATTAATTCAAAAAGCTATGGATAAACTTATGGAAGGTAGAACTTCATTCATAATTGCCCACAGATTATCAACAATTCAAAATGCAGATTTAATTCTAGTTATGGATAAAGGTGATATAATAGAGATAGGAAATCACGATGAACTTATGAAAAAAGGTGGTTTTTATTCTAAATTATATAATTCACAATTTGAATAGAGGTAGAAATGAAAAATATTAAATTTAAAAGAATTTTTGCATACTTTTTAGATGTTTGTTTTGTATTCTTTTTAAGTACTGCAATTAATCAAATTAATTTTATTAATAGGGATATGGATAATTATCAAAAAACTTATGATGAATATGAAGAAATTGTAGGCAAAAGAAATATTGATGAATTAGCTGATTTCTCTAAAAGTGATGAATATAACGAACTTGCATTTAAAATGGATTTATATAGTAAAAGTAATTTTGTTATAATATTTGTAGTTTATTTATTATATTTTGGTGTATTTCAAAAGTTTAATAAAGGTAAAACTATTGGTAAAAATATTATGAAAATTAAAGTTGTAGATGAAAATGGAGAAAATCCTAGTTTATTTACATTTTTACTTAGAACATTTATTTTGTTTGGATTATATTCAAATGTATTATATTTAATTTTTATAAATACAATGAATGCAAATGATTATATGATGTATAAAGGTATTGTTAGTAGTCTTGTTGTAATTATTTTTTATACAAGTGCTTTATTAATATTATTTAAAAAAGATGGAAAAGGAATACATGAATATTTAACTAAAACTAAAGTTATAGAGGAGAGTGTTTAAAATGTCATTAAAAAGAGTAGAAGAATATTTTAAAAAATATGATATGGAAAAAAGAATTATTGTGTTAAAAGAATCAAGTGCAACGGTAGAACTTGCGGCCCTTGCTCTTGGTTGTAAGCCGGAACTTATTGCTAAAACTTTATCTTTTAAAGTTGATGGTAAAGCTATATTAATAGTTATGGCAGGAGATGTAAAAGTAGATAATGCTAAATATAAAGGATTCTTTCATACTAAGGCTACAATGCTTACTAAAGAAGAATTAGAAGAAATGGTTGGTCATAATCCTGGAGGAGTTTGTCCTTTTGGAATAAATGATGGCGTTAGTGTTTATTTAGATGTTTCTTTAAAAAGATTTGATAATGTTTACCCTGCATGTGGAAGTGCAAACTCTGCAATTAAGCTTTCAATTGAAGAATTAGAAAAATATTCAAACTATATAGAATGGATAGATGTATCTAAATTAATGGAATAAAAAAAATAGTTTTTTTACAAAAACTATTTTTTGTTGAATTCTTTTGCTAAAGCCCCAGATTTAATTAAAAATTCATAAGCTTTAGTATTTATTGGTAAATCAAATTCACCAATAAATTCATATATTTTGGGGTTAAAACCTAATTTAAAATCATTTAAGCCTTTATAAGGAGAATCTTTTGTAAAGTCTCCAGATATACCAAATAAGTCAGCATATTTAAAGTTATTTCTGTAATAAGCAAGAATTGCAAAATATAAAAAGTAGTTAGGAGAAAATCTTTTGTAATTATTATCAAACCCTGTTATTTCAAAAGTAATTCTATTGTTATATTTCATAACAAGTGCTCCTGCTATATATGTTTTATCTTGTTTATTCATAAATTTAGTTGATTCTGCAATATCATTTTTATATGATAATAAAGCTTTATCTGAATTCATTTTTCTATTAATTGAAGAAGTATCATTTTTAATAACTATTTTTTCATTAAGCTTTGCATTAATACTTAATTCTTCATTATATTTATTTTGACTATTAAGTAGGTATTTGTTATAGTCGATGCTTACTAAAAATAAATCTATGGAATCATTATTATTAAATATATTAAATTCATCTTTGTAATAAAATTCATCTTTATTGGTTTTATTTTTAATAAGTGGATATAATTCATTTATACCATATTTATCAGCATGTTCTAAAGTTAAACCTTTTCTAACTCCTTTTAATACTTTGTTTCTGGTGTTTTTAGTAAAGTTATTTAAACTTAAGTTATTAAGGGATAATATAGCATTAAATCTAGGTAAAAGTGACTCAAAATAAAGATTGTTTTTTAGTTTTTTAAATCCACATTTACGAAGATTATCTATAATAATAAAGTTATCATTATACTCAATGTTTTTAGTTTCTTTATTTAACTCTCCTACTGCTATTTCAGGATTAATTTTTATAAAAGCAAAGTTTCTTTCATTATAATATTCTTTTAATTGTTTAGTAAAGTTTTCTAAAAAAAATGAATTGTTATAATCAATTAGAAAACCTTTTGGAGCATAACCATAATAAAAGTTATTGATCTTTTTATATAAAATTAATGATGCGGCTAATATGGTATCATTTTCACAATAACCAATTAAATCATATTCAAAACCATGTTCCGATTTTAATTTACCATATTCAATTGTTTGATAAATATTACCTAATGGATGTACTTGTGAAAAACTTTTGAATTCTTCTATTGAAAGCTCTCTAATATTCATAATGATTTTCTCCTTTCATTAGTTTCTATTATACATTAAATCTACAAAAATTAACATAATTTTGTGAAATTAAATAGATTTTTATTGACATCATTTATAGGTAGGTTATAATTTATTTAAGGAGATGGTTATTAATGTCAAAAATTGAAGTTAAGAAAAGTACAGAAAATTTATTTAATAGAATGCTTAATTATTCTTTTATAACTGCTGGTTTATCTTTTATTTTAGGTTTAATTTTATTATTTTTACCTAATATTACTAATAAAGTAGTGGGTATTTTAGTAGGAATTAGTTTTTTAGTAACTGGAATAGGTGCTATATATAATTATTTTCATAGAGAAGGTGCTAAATTATATGCTTTAAATATAGTCTTTGGTATTTTATTTGCAATACTTGGTATAGTTATTATACTTTATCCATTTACTGTAATGAGTTTTGTAACTATTTGTTTAGGTCTTTATATGATAGTAAGCGGATGTATGAAGATTAATTATTCTTTTTGGTTTAAAAGAGGTAGTGAAGACTGCTGGCTTGTTACTTTAGTAACTGGTATTTTATTAATTATATTTGGTATAATGGTACTTGTTAATCCATTTTCAAGTTTAACTTTAACTAAGTTAGCAGGTATATTTTTAATTATAATATCTGTACTTGATGTAATGGATACTTATATGTTTAAGAAAAGATCAAAAGAAATAATGGATATATTTTGGTAAGACTGGTAATCGGTCTTTTTTTGTAAAATGAATTTTAAATTGATTGATAAAAGATAAATTATTAGATATACTAATGATAGAAAAAGGGTGTTAGATAGTGAATATTAAAGATTTAATTGCAAGAGAAATTTTGGATAGTAGAGGAAACCCAACGATTGAAGTTGACATGGTGTTAGAAAATGGTGTAATAGGTACAGCAAGTGTTCCAAGTGGGGCAAGTACTGGAAGTAGAGAAGCTTTAGAACTCCGGGATAATGATGAATCAAGGTACTTAGGTAAAGGTGTATTAAAAGCTATTGATAATGTAAATAATGTTATTAAACCTAATTTAATTGGTAAGAAAGTTAATCAAGGTGAAGTAGATAAAATATTATTAGAACTTGATGGTACTAAAAATAAAGAAGTACTTGGTGCTAATGCTATTTTAGGTGTGTCACTTGCTTGTTTAAAATGTCTCGCTATAAGTGATAAGAAGGATCTTTTTGAGTATGTGACAGGAGGAAAAGTATCTATTCCTATACCAATGGTTAATATAATTAATGGTGGAAAACATGCAGATAATTCTTTAGATATTCAAGAGTTTATGATTATACCAGTTGTTAAAACTATTAAAGAAAGAGTAAGAGTAGCATCTGAGGTATTTCATAATTTAAAAAAGATTTTAAAAGATAAAGGATATAATACTAATGTAGGTGATGAGGGCGGATTTGCTCCAAACTTAAGTAAAACAACTGATGCATTTGATGTAATGATGGAAGCAATAAAGGTAAGTGGATATAAGCCTGGAGTTGATGTTTTTATTGGAATAGATGCTGCAGCTAGTGAGTTTTATGATAAATCTACTAAAACATATAATATAGATGGTACTAAAAAAAGTGCTGATGAACTTATAAAATATTATATTGAGTTAGTAAAGTTATATCCAATACTTAGTATTGAGGATCCGTTTTATGAAGATGATTTTGAAAGCTTTGCTACGCTTACAAGGTTAATTGGTAATAAAATTATGTTAATTGGAGATGATGTTTTTGTTACTAATGAAGAATATTTATCTAAAGGAATTAATATGGGTGCTGGTAATGCGATTCTTTTAAAAGCTAATCAAATAGGTACTATATCAGAAATGATAAAAACAATATTGGTAGCTAAAAAAAATAATTATAGAACAGTTATATCACATAGAAGTGGTGAAACTGATGATACATTTATTGCTGACTTTGCAGTTGGTTTAAATATTCCGTTTATAAAAACTGGTTCAATTTGTAGAGGAGAACGAGTTAGTAAATATAATAGATTAATGAAAATAGAAGAAAAGTTAACAAAAAACTAGTTATTTACTAGTTTTTAATTTATACTAAATGAAAGGATGCGGTGAATTATGAAAAAAATAGTTGATGGTAATGGAGCATGTAGTAGAATTGCTTATTTATTTAGTGAAGTGTGTAGTATTTATCCTATAACACCTTCTAGTCCAATGGCTAGTAATATAGATTTATTAACTACAAGTGGGTTATTAAATTTATTTAATGATGTTCCTAAGGTTTTAGAAATGGAGTCAGAAGCAGGTGCTGCTGGTGCCTTTCATGGTGCTCTTTTAAGTGGTAGTTTATCAACAACTTTTACTGCAAGTCAAGGTCTTCTTTTAATGATTCCTAATATGTATAAAATAGCAGGAGAAATGTTACCTGGTGTAATACATGTTGCAAGTCGTAGTTTAGCAACTCATGCTTTATCTATATTTGGAGATCATCAAGATATATATGCTGTTCGTTCAACTGGTTTTTGTATTCTTGCAAGTAGTTCAGTCGAAGATGCTCAAAATTTAGCTGCTGTAGCACATCTTTCTGCTATAAAAGGAAGTTTACCATTTATTCATTTTTTTGATGGATTTAGAACTAGTCATGAACTTAATACAATTGATGAAATTAAAGATGAAGAATTACTTAAATTAGTAGATAAAGATGCTTTAAAAAAATATAAAGATAGATGTTTAAATGTTGGTAATAATTTACAATATGGGATGGCAGAGAATGAAGATATTTATTTTCAATGTACGGAAGCTAGAAATAATGTTTATAATGAAATGCCTGATATAGTAAATGAATATATGAAAAGTATTAATAAAATTACTAATAGAGATTATTTACCTTTTAATTATTATGGAAGTAAAACCGCAAAAAACATTATAATTGCAATGGGTAGTGTAACTGATACGATTAAGTTAGTTCTTGAAAAACGTGATGATATTGGGTTAATTGAAGTTCATTTATATAGACCTTTTAGTCGCGAATATTTACTTAATGTATTACCAAGTAGTGTTAAAAATATTGCTGTACTTGATCGAACTAAAGAAGCGGGCGGAGTTGGAGAACCTTTATATTTAGATGTTTGTGCTATTTTAAAAGATAAAAACATTAATATAGTAGGTGGTAGATACGGCTTATCTAGTAAAAATACTACACCTGAAGATATAATGAGTGTTTATGATATGTTAGATAATGAACTTAAGAATAATTTTACAATTGGTATAACTGATGATGTAACTAATTTAAGTTTAGAGAAAAAGAAGTTTGATTTAAATAGCGACTGTAAAGAAATAAAAATATTTGGATTTGGATCAGATGGTATGGTAAGTGCTAGTAAAGATTTATTAAAAATTGTTCATAAAAGTAGTAATAAATTTGTACAAGGATACTTTTTATATGATTCAAAGAAAAGTGGCGGAGTAACAGTTTCTAATTTAAGAATAAGTGATGCTAAAATTAATATGCCTTTTTATGTTACAAATCCTGAAATAGTAGTAGTGACAAAAGATATTTATTTTAGATTATTTAGTATACTTGATTCTATTAGTATGTCTGGAGTATTACTCATTAATACAAGTAAAAATGAAGATGAATTGAAAAATTTATTTACTAATGAAGTAAAAAAAGTAATAATAGAAAAAAATATTAAAGTATATTTTATTGATGCAGAAGATATATCTGTAAAAGATGGTATTAAAGGAAAAATTAATAAAATTATTGAAGTTTTGATACTAAAATTATTAAAAATAAATGATGCTGATGAGATAGTAATTAACAGTGTAAGAAAAGATTTTGCAACAAAGGGTGAAAAAGTAATTAATAGTAATATTGATGCTATTAATGAATCTTTAAGTAAATTGAAAACTTTAAATACTGATTTTGTTATTAATGATAAAATTAAAATAGTTGATGAAGATGTAGTAACTTTAATTAATGCAAGAAAAGGTAACGAGTTACCTGTAAGTAAATTAATGGAATATAGTAATGGTTCTTTTAAATTTGATAATACTAAAAATGAAAAAAGAGGTATTTCAAATGTAGCTCCTTTTTGGGTAAAAGAATCTTGTATTCAATGTGGAATGTGTAGTTTAGTTTGTCCTCACGGTGTAATTAAAAGCGTAGTTTCTAGTAAAGAAGATGGAATTCCTTTTACTTTAAAAGATGAATTAAATTATGCGATAACTGTAAGTAAAGAAGACTGTACAGGTTGTGGATTATGCACAAGTGTTTGCCCTGGAAAAAATGGAGAAAAAGCACTTGTTATGAAAAATATAAATGAAATAAATAATAATATTAAGGCATTAGATATAAAAAATCCATTAAATAAATTTACTATAAAAGGTAGTCAACTAGAAGATGCAAAATTTAAATTTAGTGGGGCTTGTGCTGGATGTGGTGAAACACCTTATATTAAGCTACTTACGCAGTTGTTTGGAGAAGAACTAGTAATTGCTAATGCAACTGGATGTTCTAGTATATATGGTGGAAGTGTTCCTTCTACTCCATATTCTGTTCCATGGGCTAATTCCTTATTTGAAGATAATGCTGAGTTTGCTTTAGGGATTCATATTTCTTATAAACAAAAAAGAGATAGAATAGAAAGTATTATGAAGAATTCAATTGATTCAGTTGATTTTGAAGAAAAAGAATTATTTAATAAATGGATAGATAATAAAGAAGACTTCTTAGTTACAACAGAAATAAAAAATAAGTTAAAAGATAAAATGATTCCTAATGAATTAAAAGAATTACTTGATTATGTACCGGCAAGAACTGTTTGGGCTATTGGTGGAGATGGTTGGGCTTATGATATAGGATATGGGGGACTTGATCATGTACTTCACTCTAATGAAAATATTAAAGTCTTAGTACTTGATACTGAAGTTTATTCTAATACAGGTGGTCAAGCTAGTAAATCTACTAAACTTGGTGCTGTTGCTGAATTTGCTAATTTTGGTAAAAAAACTATAAAAAAAGATTTATTTAGAATTGCAACTAGTATACCTAATTGTTATGTTGCAAGTATTTCACTGGGTGCTAATATGATGCAAGCTATAAAAGCTTTTGAAGAAGCAAGTAAACATGATGGACCTGCTATAATAATTGCGTATTCACCTTGTATTGAACACGGAATAAAGACTGGTATGTGTTCAACTAGTGCAGAAGAAAAGCTGGCTGTAGAAGTTGGTTACACTTTATTAATGCGTTATGATCAAACTTTAAAAATAGATTATTTAAAACCTAATTTTGATGATTATGATAAATTCTTAGATAATGAAGTAAGGTTTAATGCTCTTAAAATAAAAGATGCAGAACTTGCTAAAAAAATATTAAATGAACAAAAGGAAAATGCTATAAAAAGATTTAATTATTATAAAAGTCTTATATAAATAAAACCAAATTAATTTATTATTAATTTGGTTTTTCTTTCTTAAAAAATACGGAGTCTTCGTAGTGAAGACTCCAAAGAATAAAAAGGGGTTGACTAGTGTGATACTAGCACCAATTCGCCTTCTTTAAGTGAATTGGTGATTACTATCCTAACCGATTTCGAGTACTTTGTCAATTGTTTTATTAACAAATTATTCAATTGTGCTATAATTATTTAAAGGAGTCGAAA
>JAVXUB010000007.1:3923-12446 GCA_036642315.1 Bacilli bacterium | reverse complement strand
TAATTATAACAATTCATTTGTCTATGTACAATTAATTAGCTTAAAAGTTTGCAAAATTGTGTAAAACAACTATTATTTTCTGAAGTTTCATACTATAATTAAACAGATGGGTGGAAAAAAGATATGAACAAGAATTTTGATAATATAGATTTGATTTTTATTACATTAATAAGTGTTTATTTAGTAATATTTTTATTTACTTGTCTTGCATGGTTAAGAAAAAGAAAAAAAGATAAATTGTTAAAGAAAAAATTAGTTATTGAAAAAAATAAAGTTATTAAAAAAACTAATCCAAAGAAGAAAAATAATTCTAGTATTAAAAATAATGGTTATATTAAACCTACTAAAAAAAAGAAAAAAACAAACAAAAAGAAACGAAGAAAATAAAAAATTTTCCAATATAATGGAAAACTTTTTTTAAAATAATAAATCGTCTATTACTTTATCTCCTGGTTTAGTAGGCTTTTTTTCTGTTTCAGACTCATCAGTTGGTTTACTTGGTTTTTTGTCTGGATCTTTTTCATCACTTGGTTTTTTTTCTGGTTCAACAGGAGTTTTATCTTTACTATTAACTACATATACAGTTAAATTTTTAATGTTTTTTACTAGTACTCCTATAGAAACATCTTGGTCTCCTATTAAGCCAACAGCAACGGACCCATTATAATGTTCATCTTTAGGATCAACATTTTCAACTGTTAATTTTATATTATTTTTACTACAAAATTCTTTTGCTTGTCCAACACTTGAACCAATTAAATTAGGCATTAAAGTTAATGATTTAATTTTTCTTTTTCCAACTCCAGCAGAAGCTAAAACATATTCTTCATTTACCGAGAAACTAAAAGTTTTAATTACTGGTTCCGCTTTCTTTTCTAAAGTAATTTTTAAAGCATCTTGTATATCAGCAAGACTATCTTCGTAATATCCTTGTGCAGAAGTCGTTCCCCCAGTCCAAGGTAAATATACAGGTAAACTATATGTTTCTAAATAAGCTTTATTAATATTTATAAAGTCACTTCCACCTAATGCATTTTTAAACATATTTTTCATAACTTTATAACCAGATAATATCTTTGGTGTTTCCATATTAGTAGATATATTATTACTTATTGCTGATAATATATCTTGAAATTTACTAACAGAGTCAAAACTAACTATTTTTTTACCAACAGCTTCAACTATTTGTTGTTGATGTCTTACCCGGTCTAAATCTCCACCAATATATGAATGTCTACTTCTAGCATATGCTAAAGCTTCTTCTCCATTTAAAGTTTGAAGACCTGGTGTAATACAAATTGTCTTTGATCCAAATTGACGATCACTATTTTGTTCACACATTTTTTTAGGATCAGACCCAATATTATTAGGTACTTCCACATCAACTTCGACACCACCAACAGCATTAACTAAATCAACTACTCCTTTAAAATTGATTTTAACATAATAGTCAATATTAACATCAAGAAATTGTCCAACTGTATTAATAACGCAGTTTGAACCATATGCAGCAGCTGAATTAATCTTATTATATTTATTATGATTACATGCAATTGGTACATAAGTATCTCTTGGAATACCTACCATTGTTACATCTAAATTCTTTGGATTAAACGTTACTAACATTAAAGTATCGCCATTAAACCCAGCATTTGCATTAAGCCCATTAACCTCAGAATCCACACCCATTATTAAAAATGTTAAAGGCTCAGAAAAATCTTTATCACTTACTTCTAAATCATCTTGATTCTTTATTTCTTCACTATATTTATAAGCAACTTCAGTTTCTTCAGCAATTTTTTCAAATTCTACTTCACCTTTAAATGTAGTTATATAATTACTTGATAAAAATATTCCATCTATTTTTTTCTTATATAAATCATTCAACATAGCTAAATAATCATCATAACTTTTAATTTTATTACTTAAATTTTCTTTTTCCATAAGCTTTTTAGCAAGTACATTACCTTCTAAATCATCTTCTTTACTAATCATTCCAATTACACTATCTTTATTTATTGAGTTATCTTTTAAAGTAACTAAATTAGTAGTGTAAACAAGCTTATCATTTTCAGTTATATTACCAATACTTTTATAAACAACATTAATAAAATATGAACCTACTGAAAATAATATTATAAATAACACTGATATAATAGAAGTTATAATTAAAACTTTATATTTTTTAGTAATTAAATTAAGTAAATTTAAAATAATATATAATAAAAACCATAAAATAAAGAATATAATCAAAATAGTTCTTATTACTGTTTCAATTCCTTTAAGTGCAATTATGCTCTTCATAAAAAATATAAAACTTATAAGGTACACTAAAATAAGAAGATAATATGTATATCTTGCAATTTTACTAGAATTCTTTAACTTTCTTTTTAACTTTTTCATACTGCCCTTCTTACTTCTATACAACTTTATATTCTACAATATAAAGTTTATCTTCTTCTTCGATACTTATCACTGTTGCACTTTTATCAAATCCTAAATCTTTATTATAAGTCCAATTTAAAGAAGTAACATAGCTTGTATATTCTTCCTTACCAATTTTAAATTTCGATTTTTCACATTTAGTAACTTCAATAGTTTTTACAACCGGTAAATCTTGTTTTCTATTTCCTTTTAAATTACTTTTAAGTGTCTTATATAATGTATCTTCAACATTTAATTTAAAATTATCTTGATACTTTGTATAAACAAATTCAGATCCACCCACATCATATTTACTTATTTTATTATCAATTGTAAATAAATCAATTATAAATAACTTTGATAATGTTTTAGCATAATTTTCTTTATCAACATCTTTTTTTAATATTTCTTTTAATTCATTATATGTACCTTTCATTAATGCCGTATCTCTATCTTCTAAGTTATATCCATATTTTTCAATAGAATCTACTACATTTACTACTTGTTCTTCTTTTTTAAACACTTTTGGTATTACAAGAATAATAACCAAAAGAAAAAGAAATAATAGTATTAATAAAAGACCCCTTTTGTACTTCTTTTTCATTTTATTCTCCAGTCATCGAAACTGTATCTAATAAATTATAAACTATAATTGAGTTCGATACTTCTAATTTTTCTTCTGTTATTTTTATTAATTTATCTATATATTCTTGATCTACTTTAAACTTTTTATCAAACACTTCATATTCACTAGTAGAATTATTATAATATAGTTTACTAGTTAAAAAGTTACCATTTGGAAATATTACCATATTATCTTCTTTAGTATTAAATATATCATGTCCAACTGAATATTTATTATTAAGTCCATACATATTAAGTATCGTAGTAGATACATCATACATACCCATAGTATAATCTATTTTACCTTTAAATATACGAGATAAATCTTTGTTTTTAGACCACATAATAAGTGGTGTTTTTTTATTTAATTCATGTTTATAAAAGTCATAATCTACATATAAAGGATCTCCTTCTTTATATGTATCTCCAGTTTCAGGATTTAAATTATAATAATAATCTATTTCTTGCTTTGAAAGTTTTGCATCATGATCTCCATAAAAAACAAATAATGTTTTATCAAAGTTTTTAGATTCTTTAATATATTTTAGAAAATCTCCTAAAGCTCCATCTGCATAATTAACACTTTTAAAGTATCCACCTACTACAGATTCACTTAAATAATCAGTAGTTATTGTTTTAACTTCATTAGTTTTTTCATCAGTTTTATTAAATGTATAAGATAAATCATAATCACTATGCGCACTAGCAAGAGTAAACGGTGAATGGTTAGATAGTGTTATAACAGTACCCATATAATTACTATAAGTATTTTCAATATTTTCCATAATTGGAATTGCTTGTTGAAAGAATAAATGATCATTTATACCTAAATTAACTACATCATCTTTAGTATATTTAAATGATTCTTCATAAAACATTCCTTGATATCCTAAAGATGGATGAGCTTTATTACGACCCCACATTGATGAAAAATTTCCATGCATACTAAATGAATAATAACCATTTTCTTTTAAATACTTAGGTAATGTAAAATATTTTCTATCATAATAACTTACAAATACAGTACCACTTGCTGCAGGCATTAAACCAGTTAATAAAGAAAATTCTGTATCACTACTAGTTCCAGTACTTACTTGTGGATAAAAGTTATTAAAAAACATTCCTTCTTTAGCTAAATTATTTAATTGTGGTGTTAATTCTTTTCCATTTAATTTAACATCCATTAAAAATGTTTGCATACTTTCCATATGAACAAATACAATATTATATCCTTTTAAAACTCCTGTATATTTATTTTCTTCATGTACTTCTTTTTTAGAAAAATAATCATTAAACTTAGTTAATGCTTCTTCATATCCAAATAAACTACTTATTTTTGGAGTTAAAGATTGTACTAAATCATTAAATTGATACGTTATAATACCAAATCTCTCAACAATAAATACTCTATTCCATTGTTTAGCAAGACGACTATAATCTGTTCCATTAGCAGTACCAAAACTATAAGCAAGAAAAAGAGTCGCAACTAAAAGTGTTCCTACTACCATTTTCTTTCCTTTTTCAATTTTTTCTATAAAATAATAATAAGTTGAAGAAGAAAGCTTACGATGAATAAAATAAAAGATAAAAGGTACTAATATGTACATAATATCAACTAGTTTTATACGTTCAGCTAAAGATCCCGTAACAGTTTCCATTTGTGTTAATGTTGCAAGCTCACCAAAAGATGCAAATGAAGTGTAAAATCTATAATATATCGAACTTATTATACATAATGCTGTAAAAAATATAACCCAAACAAAATAATATTTAAACTGATTCTTAGGTTTTACAAAATAACCAAGACCACCAATTAAAATAATTAAACCTAAATCAGTTAATAAAGGCTTTAAAGCAAAAAACGATCCAATAGTAAATTTTCTTACTAATACAGTCATTATTAAGGATAAAACAACGTATGAAATAAATAATCTATTAGTTAAAACATACTCAACAATATTTTTTTTAGCAATTTTTAAACCATGCTTTATTTTTTCTTTCATTCTATACCCTCTCACGCTAAATATTATATCAATAAAACTTTTTTTTAGCAATTCCTGTTGCAATAATTTAACATATTTGATACAATTTGTTTACGCAGGTGTAGTATAATGGTTAATATATAACCTTGCCAAGGTTGAGATGGGAGTTCGATTCTCCTCACTTGCTCCAGAGTTAATTCTGCTCGAACTTTTCGAGCATTTAAGATAAACAATCAATCTAAAAAGATTGATTGTTTTGTGTATTCAAAAGAATCTTTAGAAAGGATTGGTGTTTATCATTTCAAAATATTAAAAAGCAATTAAACAATGATAAAAAGTTGATTAAAGAATATTATGAAAACAACTTTTCTTTAAAGTTTAAAAATCAAGAATTAAATAAAAAAATAGAAGAACAACAGGATACTATTGATACTTTAGAAGAAGAAAACTTTAATTTAAAACGTATTATTAGCTCATTAAAAAAGAAGTTTGATAAAATCAAACATCTATTTCACGATAAATTATTTGATTGGGGTAAAAAAAATCCTATTTATAATGAGGTTACTGAAGATTTTATTAATAAAGGAATATTAGATGATACTGATATTAAAAGCATAGAAAAAGATGATTACGAAAGATAAAATTCCAGCCATTGGTTGGAAAATGTGTTAAGATATTTTATAATAATTATAAGTCAGACAGTTTGACTAATTTAAGAAGGAGGTTTTATAAATGAACACACAAACAATTGAAAAAGTAATAAACAATGACATAATAGTTGATAATTTATTTAGTGAAATAGAAATAATTATTAGCAAAAACAAAACAAAGATGGTTTATCAGATTAATAATACTCTTGTAAACACTTATTTTAATATTGGTGAAGTTATTGTTGAAAATGAACAAAACGGAAATATAAGAGCTGAATATGGTAAAGAGATATTATTAAAGTTATCTAAGAAATTAAAAAATAGATTTGGAACTGGCTATAGTTTATCTGGATTATACAATATGAGATTATTTTACAACAAATATAAAAATTTCCAACCACTAGATGAAAATTTAAGTTGGAGTCATTATTGCTATTATACTTAATATTATGAGTTTTTTCATATTCAAAAAAAGTAAAATAAATAAATATATTAATACATCAAAAATTAATATAGAATAATTAAATTAAGATGATCAGAAAGAAGAATTACTTACTAATTATTTTACTTTAACCATTTGATTACTTCTTTATATAAATCAGTATCTTTATTTACTTTAATAGTATTTATTCCTAATTTATTTGCACTATCTACATTTTCAATATTGTCATCTAAAAAAAGAAGTTCATTTGGTTTGATATTATATTTATTTATTACATATTCATAAAAATCCGAATTTGGTTTTACTTTATGAATTTCTGCTGAGATTAAAACATCATCTAAATAGTCCACTCCAAAGGATTCACCAATAAAATTCCTTACAAAAGATACATGATTAGTTGCAATAATTATTTTTAAGTTAGAATTTATTTCTTTTATTTTTTTAAAAATTTCACAATCTTTAACTTTATATATTTTATTAATCAATTCTTCAGTTGTTCTCATTAAAATTGAATCTTTATCTATTATTTTTCTTGCATCTATCAAATAATCTGCATCGTTAATATTGCTCCCAAACATTCTTTCTAACTTATCTTCCTCTGGTGTTAATTCAATATCCTTTTCATTTACCAAAACCCCAACTAAATCAAATGCAACAACTTTTATCATCTATATATCCTCCTTAATTAATATTCTCCACGAACCATAATTTTTACAATACTTAATAATATTTTTTGGTTCTTCCAATTTATACTCGTATCTTTCCTTTATTGGATTAATTACTTTAACCTTATTGTTAAGTATTCCATCTAATATTATAAAGTGTCCACCATTCATGTTTTTATCATTAATAACATTTTCAAATTGTTTTACATTAAATTATAAATTTGTTTAACAAAAACCGTTATAAAATATCATAACGGTTTTTGTACTCTAATTGCACCTTGGCAACCGAACTGATTAAATTGTAGCATGCTTTATTAGCTTCGTCAAACCATGTAAGTAACTATTTTCAATAATTTCAATTGATGATATTATTGACATGTAATGAAATGCCTACTTAATTGTGGGGAGAAAAAGGAACGCTGTTCCTTTTTTTCGTTATATAATATAACCAAGAAATAATTTTACATTCCTATTCCTTAAAAAATGGAAATGGACACTTTTTAAGGAATAGGAATATTTTCATACTATCTTAAAATTACATTAAAAAAACCTTAATATAAATTAAGGTTCATCAAATAAAGCAAGTTATTAAGGTAAGAAAGAATAGTCACAATAATTTAGAATTAGTTATACCTCTTTTAAAATATTGTCATTTAATAAAAAATCATAAATACTCATATATATTATCCCATTATCATCTTGCCATTTTATAAAATGATCATAAACAATAACAATTTTTTTAAAATTATCTCCAACATCCAAAAGAGATTGTGATTCTTGTTGTCTTTTATCTTTATCTTCTATACTGTAAGCTGATTGAATATAGTACTTATCACTACCTTTATTAGCTACAAAATCGATTTCTAATTGTTTGTAATCTTTTTCTCCGTTATTTAAATTATCTCTTTTTTCTACTACTCCAACATCAACATTAAATTCTCTTCTTCGAAGTTCTGAGTAAATTATGTTTTCCATCATATGAGTTTTTTCTAATTGTCTAAAATTAATTAAACTATTTCTAATTCCCATATCAACAAAATAATATTTTGATGGAGTTTCAATATATTTTTTTCCTTTTACATCAAATCTTTTTGATTTTTCAATTAAAAAAGCATCTTCTAAATATTTTAAATATAAAGCTATAGTTTTATTTGTAATATTTTTATTCCCTTTACTAATAAAGGTATTATATAATTTAGTCGGATTCGTAAGTGAACCAATACTAGATGATATTACTTCAACTAATGTTTTTAGTTCTTCATCATTTTTAATTTTGTTTCTTTCAATTACATCATTTATATATACATTATCTCTTTGAAAACTTAAATAACTAATCTTTTCTTCAGCTGTTTTAAAAGTTGTAATTAAAGGTAAACCTCCATAATTAATATACTCATCTAAACCTTTTACTTCATTATCATTATATACTGACATAAATTCCGAAAAACTTAATGGATAAACTCTTATCTCATCACCACGACCTCTGAATTCTGTTATTATATCTGATGATAAAAATTTAGAATTACTTCCAGTTACGTATACATCGAAGTTAGGTTTTCTTAAAAAACTATTCAAAACGCTTTCAAAATCTTCTACTTTTTGTATTTCATCTAAAATAATATAGTAAGTATCATTATCCACTACTTTAGCCATAACATACTCATAAAGCTTTTCTGGATTTGTGTATTCCTCATTTTCGAAAGAATCTAATTCTAACTTTATTATATGTTCTTTAT
>JAVXUB010000007.1:0-3823 GCA_036642315.1 Bacilli bacterium | reverse complement strand
ATAAGAATCTTTAATGTTCTTATATAATTTAACAATTTCTATATTAAAATTTATAAAAGTGACCGAAAGGTGACCGAAAAGCGACTGAAAAGCGACCGATTCATTTGTTACTATTTTATAACTTATATAAATATTAATATAGAAGTCGATAATATATCAGTTTTTTATACTCGCTTTTATATAATAATTAAATTTTTACTAATAACCAACCCTATCCCTAATAAATCTATCATTTATCCATTCGGGTGACAAATCTAAAGTTTCAATTAAAGCTTCTTGAAGTTCTTTTTTAGACATTGAATTTATATATTTAAGAACTTTTTTAGACAACTCTTCTTCATAAATTTCAT
Source organism: Bacilli bacterium (assembly GCA_036642315.1). Taxonomy (GTDB): domain Bacteria; phylum Bacillota_I; class Bacilli_A; order RF39; family UBA660; genus Onthocola_B. Next base: position 3,473 of record JAVXUB010000007.1, on the reverse strand, counting down.
GTTCTTTTTCTGCATTTTCTACTTCTTTTAAAAATTTATCAACTTCATTAGGAAATACAGTAAAATAAAGTGCAACAATATGTTTACAAATAATTCTTTTATCCTTAGCAAAAGCACAATTACATTTTGAATTTCTAGGATGTTCTATATCCATAAGTACATTATATTTTTGATTATCACTTCCATTTATAATACCTTCATAAACATAATCACTTAACTTTTTATAATTACTAACTTTCTTTTCTTTATAATAATTTAAACCTCTCCATGTAGAATTTCCACTTGCAATATTTAATATCCCCATATAATTTTCCTCCATATAACAAATAATTAAAAAATAATTATTTTCTTTCTAATATTAATGGTTCATCTAATTCATCAATTAGTGAAGTTATTAAAGAAGCATAATCTAATGAATCAATCCCATCAAAATGTTTTATAATTCTTAAATTTTCTCTTATATCTTCTAACTCTCCTAAAATATTCTTTTTTTCAAATACTTTTGACTCTAACAAAGATAAACTATTAAAAGGTTTAGATAACTCACTTAATTCTTCTTCTAAATTATGTTGTTCCATACTTTTAATTATAATCTTTGGATTAATATATGATGTATACTTTCCAAATTCATCAACCACTATTAATATTTTACCCATTTCAACAAGTTCAACATATCGCATTGCAAATTTTAAAGAACAAGGCACTACAAAAGGTAAATATGATATCTCACTATGTCTTATTCGCCACTTTCTTTTCTTTGAATTAATTTTTCTTTCCTCACCACTAAACTGAAAATTGTCATTTAAAAACTTTTTTATACTAATTGCATGATCTTCACAAAAATATAATAATTCTTTACTTAACATAACTTACTCCCCATATCTAAAGTATATCAAAGAAAACTAAATAAAAGAAGGATAAAATCCACATTTCCATAAAAAGGAATTGATACTTTAACAATACTATTATATAATGAAATTGAAACATTTGTTTGGAGGCAATTATGGATGATATTTATATTAATAGAAACTTTCTATGTATTGATTTAAAAAGTTTTTTTGCATCTTGTGAATGCTTAGAACGAAATATTGATCCATTTACTTATCCTTTAGTTGTAGCAAGTAATACTCAAGGACAAGGTGCAATAACACTGGCAATAACACCTTTTCTAAAAACTTTAGGTGTAAAATCAAGAACAAGACTTTTTGATATTCCCAAAAACATTAAGTATACAATTGTACCACCTAGAATGAGTCTTTATGTTGCAAAAAGTAAAGAAGTAGTCAATGTTTATTTAGATTTTGTATCATCAGATGATTTACATATATACTCAATTGATGAATGTTTTTTAGATGTAACAAACTATTTAAAATTATATAAAAAAACTGATTATGAATTAGCCGAAGAAATACTAGAAACTGTTTATAAAAAAACTGGACTTACTGCAACATGTGGAATTGGACCTAATATGTTACTTGCAAAACTTTCTATGGATATAGAAGCAAAAAAATATAAAAATGGTATTGCTAAATGGACATATGAAGATATTCCTGATAAACTCTGGCCAATCACTCCCCTTTCTAAAATATGGGGAATAGGTCCAAGAATGGAAAAAAACTTAAATATATTAAAAATATATTCAGTTGAAGACTTAGCAAAGTATGACAGAAATATCTTAAAAGATAAATTTGGAGTCATGGGTTTAGAATTATGGAACCATGCTAATGGTATTGATTTAAGCAGAATTGATGACTTTAAAAAAGTTCCAAAAGATAAATCTTATAGTCATTCTCAAGTTTTATTTAAAGATTATTTTGAAGATAATACTAAACTTATAATTACTGAAATGGTTGAAGTCTTAACTGCTCGACTAAGAAAAAACAATAATCAAGCATGTATTATAGGGTTTGGTGTAAATTATTCAAAAGAAATTCAAGGTGGTTTTTTTCATTCTTTAAAGCTTGATGCACCAACTGATTCTACTAAAGAAATTATTAAACAATGTAATATTATATTTGATCGTTATTATGATTTTTTACCTATTAGAAAAGTATCAATTTCACTAGGTGGTTTAATTAAAAAAACAGGTGTTCAATTAAATATATTTGAGTCCCCAGAAGAGATAGACAATGAAAAAAGAATCAATGAAACAATAGATGAAATAAAAAACAGATTTGGAAAAAACAGTATTAATAAAGCATCAAGTTTATTAAAAGATTCAACTGCAATAAGTAGAAATGAAAAGATTGGAGGACATCATGAATAAAATAGATAGAGGTTTTATTAAATGGCAACCTTTTAATTCTTTATTTGTAGCATCTGAAGTAAAAAGAAATCTTGCAACTGAAAAAACAAAAACTACTAAACCAGTTTTAAGTGAAGAAGAAATATCTTTTATTGAAAAAACTTTAATAGAAGCCTACTACAGCAAAAGTAACACAACAATATTTTATTACAAAGATGGTTTTATTAAAGAAATAAATACAAAAATAAAAAAAATAGATCAAGTATATAAAATGATCTATTTAGATAACAATATAAAGATACTTTTTAATCAAATATTAGATATTAAACTGCTTCAATAGAGACAAAGTAATAATCATTATTTTGTCCTTTTTTATATGTTAATTTATATTCTTTTAAAATATTAAAATCAATAAACTCACTATTATTTACTTTAATATAAGTAGTAAGTAACTCGTTTGATCCAGCATATCCATAAACATTATAATTATTTTCATTCATTAATTTAAAAATACCAAATCTTTCATAAATAAATAAATATTCATCACTGCTAGTTGCTTTTTCCATTGATCTTTTAACTATATCAGTTTCATTAGTACAAATATTACAATCATTTACTTTAAAATTAAAAGTACTAGTTGCATTATCATAATTAACACTAATTACTTCAAAATTCATATCTTTTAAATTTATTAAACTATTTATTTTTGTATCACTACCAAATAAACTAACTAAAGCTTTCTTTACTTCTTCATTAGTTTTACTTATAGATTCACTACAAACATTATTTGTAAAATAATTATATAATAATATACTTATTTCTTTATCACTAAGTTCATTAACCGTAACTTTTTTATTATTATATAAAGAACTTACCATTAATTTACTACAAGTTGATACATTAACTTTTTCATAAGCTTGTTGTACTATAACTGAATCCATTCCTATCTCAGTCTCTTTTATTGGTTTTTTTACTTCCTCTTTACTATTATAATCTTTATATTTAAATCCCATATAATACCCTTTTACAGTAACAAAAAGTAATAAACAAACTATAATTCCAGAAATAATAGTAAAAATTAAACTTTTATCTATTTTTATTTTTTTAGTTTCTTTTGGTTCAATCTTTTTAGGTTCCTCTATTTCATTTACTATATGAACATCATTATCAACTTTTTCATATTCATGTGCTTCTTCAATTACAGGTTCAGTTTTAATTTCTTCTTTTA
>JAVXUB010000006.1:0-12916 GCA_036642315.1 Bacilli bacterium | reverse complement strand
CTATCATAAAAAAAGAATTGAATAAACAATTCTTAAAATAATTTTATAATATCTTGGAATGTGATATAAATCATTAATAATATTAAAAGTGCAAAACCTACAACATGACAAATATTTTCAAATTTTGAATTGATTGGGCTTCCCTTAATTTTTTCGACGATTAAGAAGAATATTCTTCCACCATCAAATGCTGGGAATGGTAATATATTAATAAATCCAACGTTTAAGGATAAGAATGCCACTATATAAATGATTGATCTTAATCCTTGAGTAGCGGATTGTCCTACTACTTGATAAATTCCAACCGGACCTGATAAAGCATTAATTGATATCTTACCTGTAAAAAGTCCTACTATAGTCATCCACATTGATTCTACTATACTTCCAAATTTACAAAATGAATATTTTAAACTGTTAAAAAATCCATCAGTATTTGCATTTGCGATAGTAATACCAAAAACTTTTCTTTCAGTTTTATTCTCTTCATCTTTTATTAAACTTGGTGTTATTTTATAAGTTTCTTTTTTACCATTTTCATGTTTTATAACAAATGTTGAAAAATCATTTTTATTTTTCATGTATAAAACAATTTGTGCAGTATCCCAGCTTGTTACTCGGTGACCGTTAATTTCAGTAATTTCGTCCCCTGCTACTATACCAGCCTCAGCCATGGGGCTATTTTTAGCAGTTTCTTTTACAACTGGTTTTAAAGCAGTTCCACCCCATATAAGAGCACCTACGAATAAAAGAATAATTGCAAGGATAAAGTTGTTTACTACTCCAGCAACTAGAATAATTATTCTTTGATACCAAGGTTTATTACACATAAACCTTGATTTATCTATTTTTTCATCATCTTCATAGACTTCTCCAGCCATTTGAACAAATCCACCAATTGGAACTGCTCTAATATTATATTTTATTTTATCTTTTCCTAAATGAGTAAATATAACTGGACCCATTCCTATCGAAAACTCATAAATATAAACATCAAACTTTTTAGCCCATAAAAAATGTCCTAACTCATGAACTAAAATAATAATACCTAGAATAAAAATTAATAATAATAATGTTAAAAACCACATATTTTTTCTCCTCCTATATGTAGAATACCAATAATAGGTATGCTAATAATACAAATATAATACTATCTAATCTATCAAGTATTCCACCATGTCCAGGCATAATATTTGAAAAATCTTTTATTTCATTTTCTCTTTTTACTTTACTCATTATTAAATCCCCTATTTGTCCAGCAATCGATAGTATTGCTGAGAAAAATACTATTTTTATAGAAAAACTACCAATTAATAATGAATAAATTAAAACTCCTGCTATAGTACCAAATAATAATCCACCAAATGAGCCTTCCCATGTTTTATGGGGACTAATTTTAGGACACAACTTAGTTTTACCAAAGAACTTGCCAGTAAGCATTGCTGCAATATCAGTAAACATTGGAATTGCTATTAGATAAAGCAATAAATATAATCCTCTATTTCTAATAACAATAAATAAATTAAAAACAAGGCCAATTAGGAGCGTTGCTCCTATTAAATAAAAAGCATCACGAGTTGTATATAATTCATTTTTATAAAATATTGTTGGAACTAATAAAAGTAAAAGTGTAATAATTATTCTTTGATAAGTAATACCAAAATTAAGCGAATAACTATTAAAGTTTGATAGTACCAATAAAGATACTGAAATAAGTCCAAATAAAACTATTAAATTTGGAACTGGTTTATGGTCTTTTTTTAAATCTAATATTTCTTTATATCCAAGTAATGCTAAAAGTCCAACCCCTATATAAAAAGGATATCCTCCGAGTATTAGTAAAGGTATAACTAAGACTGCTGCAACTAACGCACTAATAATTCTTGTTTTCATTAATTCTCCTTATAAAAAGACAGATATCTACTATCCATCTTATAAATTATCATCAAAACGATCTATTTCATCTAGTTGATCTTCAACTAGAGCTCTAAATCTTCTTTTATAAACAGATACTTTTCTTCTTAATGTTTCTGCTTCATTTTCTATTCTTTCAGCTTTTACTAAAGCAGTATTTATTAATTTTGTAGCATTTCTTTTTGCATCTTCAATAACTACTTTTGATTCATCATAAGCTGCTTTTTTTATGTTACTAGTTGATTCTTCAGCAATCAAAATAGCCCTATTAAGACTACTCTCAATATCCCGATAGTGTTTAAGCTCTACTTTTAATGATTCTATGGCATCACAACTATCTTTTAATTTTTTTAACATACTTTCGTATTCTTTAGTTACTTCACCAACAAACTCATTAACCTCTTCTTTTTTATATCCCTGTAAACAGGAACTAAATTTATTTACCATACGGACTCCTTACTACCAATCTAATTCTTCGTCAGTATTATTCTTGCTTGCCTTCTCTGAATCATCAGTAATTTTTCCTTGAACATTAACATTCTTTGGAGCACATAAATATATCCCTACACCAATTTTTTGCATTGAACCACCAATTGCATAGATAACTCCACTTAGAAAATCTATAATTCTTTTTGCTTGATCAGATGTTACTCTTTTCAAGTTAACTACGACACTATTTCTGTTTTTTAAATGATCTGCTATTTGTTGAGATTCTGAATATGCTCTAGGTTCTAAAAGAATCATTTTATTTCCAGACTTTTCACTTTCTTTTATTGCATCACTCTCTGATAATGCATAATATTCATCTTCAGTACCCATTAAATTATCATCATCCCCATTATATGAGAACATTTTTTTTATATTAAACGCCATACTCGTATTTCCTCCCTAGTCTACTAACCCATTTTATCAAATTAATCTATTTTTAGCAAGATGATTTTTTATTAAATTTCAATTTGTTTTTTAATATAATCTACAAGCTCATCTATACTTAATGTTATTTGTTTCATTGTATCACGTTCTCTTACTGTTACTGTATTATTATTAATTGTTTCATCATCGATTGTAACTGCTAGTGGTGTACCAATAGCATCACTTCTTCTATAACGTTTTCCAATACTTCCTGATTCATCTTTTGTACATGCAAAGTTTTTACATAATAATGCATATATATCATTAGCTTTTTCTCCGTGATTTTTTTTCATTAAAGGTAGTATTGTAACTTTATATGGAGCAAGGGCTGGATGTATTTTTAAAACAAGTCTTTCCTCCGTATCTAACATTTCTTTAGTTAATGCATCACTTAATATCGCAAGTAATAAACGATCAAGCCCAACTGATGGTTCTATTACATATGGCAAATATTTTTCATTTGTTTCACTATCTAAATATCTTAAATCATTTTTAGAATGTTCCATATGAACTCCTAAATCATAGTCAGTTCTATCAGCTATACCCCAAAGTTCTCCCCAACCCATTGGATATAAGTATTCAATATCAGTTGTTGCTTTACTATAAAATGAAAGTTCTTCTTTAGTATGATCCCTATATCTTAAATTATTAGAATCAATCCCTAAAGTTTTTAAAAAATCTAAACAAAAACTTTTCCAATAACCAAACCAATCTAAATCAGTACTTGGTTTACAAAAAAATTCTAATTCCATTTGTTCAAACTCTCTTGTTCTAAATATAAAGTTACCTGGTGTTATTTCATTTCTAAAAGCCTTACCTGTTTGACAAATACCAAACGGTAACTTTAAACGCATACTTCTTTCAACATTTTTAAAATTTACAAATATACCTTGAGCAGTTTCTCCACGCAAATATATTGTATTTTTAGTTTCTTCTGTTACTCCAATAGAAGTTTCAAATAATAAATTAAACTTTCTAATAGTTGTAAAGTCATGACTTCCACATTTATGACATTTTATTTTATTTTCACTTATATAACTTTCTAATTTCTCATTTGACCAACCGTCTCCTGTTTCTTCTCCTTTAGTAAAGTCTTCAACTAATTTATCAGCTCTATAACGACTTTTACAACTTTTACAATCAATTAAAGGATCAGCAAAACTTGCAACGTGTCCACTTGCAACCCATACATTTGGATTCATTAAAATTGCAGAATCAAGTCCTACATTATAAGGATTTTCTTGCACAAATTTTTGTTTCCAAACATTTCTTACATTTTCTTTTAAATTTGTTCCTAAAGGACCGTAGTCCCATGTATTAGATAGTCCATTATATATTTCACTACCTTGGAATATAAACCCATATTGTTTACAATAATTTACTAACTCTTCCATAGTTAATTTCATTCTTATCACCTGATAAAATTATATCTTAAATCTAAAAATAAAACAATGAAATAAGCATTTTTTGTTAAAAAATGCTTACTCTCTTTTATTTTCTTTTAATTACTTCCATACCACCCATATAAGGTCTTAATGAAACTGGTATTGCAACAGTTCCGTCTTCCTTATAGTTATTCTCTAGAAATGCTATTATTGCTCTAGAGGAAGCTAAAACTGTATTATTTAACGTATGTAAGTAGTAGTTACCAGATTCACCTTTTACTCTTATACCTAAACGTCTTGCTTGAGCATCTCCTAAGTTAGAGCATGACCCTACTTCAAAATATTTTTTTTGTCTTGGACTCCATGCCTCAACATCACATGATTTAACTTTTAAGTCTGCAAGGTCTCCACTGCAACATTCTAAAGTTCTAACTGGTATATCTAAACTTCTAAATAACTCTACTGTCATTTTCCACATTTTTTCATACCAATCTTTTGAATCTTCTGGTTTACACAAAACTACCATTTCTTGTTTTTCAAATTGATGAACTCTATAAATTCCTCTTTCTTCAATTCCGTGTGCTCCAACTTCTTTTCGAAAGCATGGAGAATAAGAAGTCATAGTTATTGGTAACTCACTTTCTTTAATAATTTGATCTTTAAATTTACCAATCATAGAGTGTTCACTTGTACCAATTAAATATAAATCTTCACCTTCAATTTTATACATCATGGCATCCATTTCACTAAATGACATAACACCTGTTACAACATCACTTCTAATCATAAATGGTGGTATACAGTAAATAAAGCCTTTATCAATCATAAAGTCTCTTGCATAACTTAAAAGTGCAGAATGAAGTCTTGCAATGTCTCCCATTAAATAATAAAAACCATTACCACTAGTTCTTCCACTACTATCTTTATCCCAACCATTAAACAATTCCATTATTTCTGCATGATATGGTATTTCATAAGAAGGCACAAAAGGTTCTCCAAATTTTTCATTTTCAACATTGAAAGTATCATTTTCACCAATTGGAACGCTTGCGTCTATTATGTTTGGAATAACCATCATTTTACACTTTATTTCTTCTTCTAACCTTATTTCTTCATTTTCAAGGAAAGTTATTCTTTCTCCCATATCACTTACTTCATTTTTAATTTTTTCTATACCATCTTTATTACCATCACGCATAAGCATACCTATCTTACTTGATAAACTATTCTTACTAGCTCTTAATTCATCAGCTTCACTTTTACATTTTCGATATGTTACATCCATATCAAAAATTTCATCAACCAGTGGAAGTTTCACATCTTGAAACTTCTTTTTAATGTTTTCCTTTACTAATTCCTTATTTTCCCTTATTAATTTAATATCAATCATATTATCCTCCTACAAAAAAAAGATAGCCCTAAGGAGTCTTACTTTGTAAGACGGTACCATCCTTTATTTTTTTCTTAATTTTCATAACGGTTATTAACCGGAGTACTTAATACTCACTTAGAAAGGAGAAATCTTTTATTAATTTATTAGTTTACACCAACCACTAATTCTCTATTTAAATTAATTTAAAGACCATGTCTTTCTTCATCGATTTATTTAATTTTACCACTTATTAATAAAAAAACAACGTTTTCCTTTTTTAAAATTATTTATAACATTAAATTATATGAAAAACATTGATAATTATTTTATTAAAATAAATTTTTTTTAATAAAAGCCGCATCTTTTTTGTCAAAGACTTGAAACCTTATACTATTAATTCCTAAATCAAAGTAAGAATTGTTTGTTAAATCTTTTACTTCATAATTGTAAATATGCATTAAGTCATTTTTAATAACAATCGGATACATGTTTTTAAAACGATCTTGTAAATGTGTGTCAGTTACATTGTAAAGCTTGTTTAAATTAAATTTTGAAGTCATGGCTAGAACTCTTCCATAAACTATAACTTCTAAATTAGGATGTTTTTTATAACGTTTTTCATATGAAATAATTAGTTCTTTGGTTTCTTCGTAAGAAAGTTCAACTGAGAGTGTTACCAAAGATACATTATGACTATGTAAGAATGCTACTGAATATGAGTTAGTTACATTAAGAGAATAATCAGTAAAGTTATTACCTATTCCACCTAATTCAGAAGTTAAAATATTATCTTTTTCTTTGTAACTATCCATTACTATATCTGTTTTTAATACTTTTCTTTCATCATTTATATCAAAGAAAGCTTCGCTTTCAAAGTATAATTTACTAAAAGGCAAATATTCTAGTAAATTATACTCGCTTGGTTTTGAAATTAAACAAGTATAGTTTTTTGTTTTTTCAAAATCTGGTAATGTAACAGTATAAGTTTCTTTTTTAAAAGGGATACCTTTTAAAGATTTTTCTTCTAGCTTAGTTATTGCACTTCTTCTTAATTCATTTATTTCTTTTATTGATATAAAAATGGATTCATCCATGGCTATATCTAAATTATTAAACTTATAAATAGTGTCTCCTAGTTTACTCACCTGTTCTAAAACTCTTTTTCTTGTAATTGGTTGGTTTTTAGCTTGTTCTACTACACTACCAGTTACAGTAATACCTTCTATAGTAAGTTTTAAAGGGGAGCCAATAAATGCTTCTATCGAACCATTTATTGGGACTTTTCTTGTTAAGTTTTTTAAAGATTCATTTATTTCTTTATTTAGTAAATAATCTGTTGTTTTTACTACTTTTGATAAAAGTGTTGGACTAATGTTTGATGGAATATATACTACATCATTTTTGTATGCCATATCTACTTTTTTATGGTTATAAAACATAGTAGTAACAGTAAAACCAAAATCTTCTTTATCAAGGATTCTTATTCCATCTTGTAAATGAAGTGAGTCAAATAACTGAATACCAATAACTCCTGCTTCATTTGATATAACTTTACCTATTTCAATGCCTAAATGGTTTGGTCTTAAAGATGAAGTTATTTTATCGTTTTCTTCATTAAATAAGAAACCTTTTGTAAATTCACGATTAAATAACTTAGTTAATTTTTTAAACTTTTCAGTGTTAACATGGACTTTTTTAGAGTCCATGTAAGAATCTATTGCTTCTCTATAAAGAGAAGTTACCATGTAAACGTATTCAGGACTTTTCATTCTTCCTTCTATTTTAAAAGAAGTTATTCCTAAATCTATAAGTTCCCCAATATACTCTACTGTAGAAAGATCTTTAGTGCTAAGTAAATACTCATCAGTATTTACTTTTTCACCATTACAAATTAAGTTATATTTTTGTCTGCAACAACCAGCACAAGAACCTTTATTACCACTTCTGCCACCAATTAAACTACTCATTAAGCATTCTCCTGAATAACTAATACATAAGGCTCCATGGATAAATACTTCAAGTTCAATATTTGAGTTTTCTTTTATAAAGGCTAATTTTTCTATGCTCGTTTCGCGAGCTAAAACTACTCTTTCTAAACCAAGAGACTCAACTAGCTTTACACCATCTAAATTATGAATATGCATTTGAGTTGAGGCATGGACTGGAAATAATGGATAAGTTTTTCTTATTAAATCCATCATACCAATATCTTGGATAATAACTGCATCAGCATTATTTTTATATAAAAAAGTAATATATTCCATAAATTCGTCTACAGAAGACTCATTTATTAAGGTATTTGCTGTAACATAAACTTTTACTCCATATTTATGAGCATAAGTAAATGCTTCGATTAATTCATCATTTGTAAAGTTATTAGAAAATACTCTTGCTCCAAAAGATTTTCCTCCTAAATAAACTGCATCAGCTCCAGCTTCAATTGCAGCCTTAAGGCTTTCCATTGAACCAGCTGGACTTAATAATTCTGGCTTTTTCATTTCATCAATTCCTGTCTGTTTCAAAGTTTAACATCTTTTTTAGTGCATTTCAACTATATTTTTGTAGAGTTTTCCTTTAATCTTTGTAATATAGGTGGCTTTACTACTTCTCTAATATAATCATCTCCACAAAGTGGTACATATTCAACAGAATCGTGTACTCCATCAATTACTACTTCTTCTCCATCACTAATAAACTTCCCATTAACACGCCTTGCATTAAACATAGCAGGTTTACCACATTTGCAATTAACTGTAAGTTCACATTTTTGATCACTTCTTGCAAATAATTGAGCACTTCCTTCAAATAACTCACCTTTAAAATTTGATTTTAAACCATAACAAATAACAGTGATATCAAGGGCATGAGCAAGTAACCATAAAGAGTTTACTTGCTCTTTTGTTAAAAATTGGGCTTCATCAACTAAAATAAAACGACAATCTTTATAAATTTGGTAAAATTCTTCACTAAAAACATCACTATCTTTTTCTAAGATGATATCTACTTCTAGTAAATCTCCCCTTCTATTAACAATTGCATTATCTTTTTTTGTATCAATTGCGGGTTTAATTACAACTGTTTTAATTTTATGTTTTCGATAATTAAAATTATCTTGCATTAATTTAGTTGTTTTTCCTGACTCCATGGTTCCATAATAAAAACTTAATTCTGACATTTTTTAAATCTCCTATTCTTTATAAAAGTATAAAGGTTAAATGTGTTTTTTTCAAGATAAAAAAAACACATTTAAGTGTTATTTAACAAGAGAATTTAAAAAGTTTTTAGTGTTTAAATATAACCCAGTATAGTTAGCGTAGTAGTTGTTTAAAAATAGATTAATTTCGTTTTTTATAGAGTCATCTATTTTTAAACTACTAATACTTTTTATATTTACATAGTAATACATTCTTAACATTTGAATTACTTTTTTATCAACGATTTTTTCATTAGTGATGCATGCATCACATACAAAACCACCTTTATCACTACTAAGAGTTAATATATTTGTTTTGTTTCCACAAGTAACACAAGCATCGATATTAAAACCTACTCCTAAATAATCTAAATATTTTAATTCTAAAATATTTGTTAATACTAAAGGGTCTAATCCTTCTTCTACTTTTAAAATAGTATTTATGAAGTCTTCATAAATACTTTCTTCATTACTTTGTTTTATAACTTGATTAGTTAACTCTACTATATAAGATACATAACTAATAGTTATGATATCTTTTTTAATATTTTTAAGTGGATTAATTATATCTGCAGATGAAAAAAGAGATAATTTATCTTTTTTATAATAAATCATAAATTTTCCATAAGTAAACTTTAAAGTAGTGGCTCTATTTTGACTTTTAATACTTTTAGCACCTTTACACATAACACCAATAAGACCATATTCTTTTGTAAAAATATTTACTATTTTACTAGTCTCACCGAATGGCACTTCACTTATTATAAAACCTTCTACTGATGTAATCATAACTAATCCTTCTTTTCTTGGTTTTTATAGTCTAAATAATCTTTAACTTTTCCAGTTGTTTTAAACTTTTCCCATGCACTTTTCTTATTCATCATAATCTCCTCTAAATATATAGTGGGAAGATTATTTAATTTTTATTCATTATCTATAAAACCTAGCTCAACTAAGTACTTTTCTTTTTCTTTCCAGTTTTTAACTGTTTTTACAAATAACTCTAAATATACTTTTTTACCAACTAATTCTTCTATTTCAATTCTAGCTAGTGTTCCTATTTCTTTTAGTCTACTACCGTTATGTCCGATAATTATTTTTTTTAAAGATTCTCTATCTATTACAATATCTACTAAGATATTTACTAAATCTTTTTTTTCAGTAAATGATACTGTATAACAAGTAATACTGTGTGGTACTTCATCTTCAGTTACATTAAGAAGCTTTTCACGGACAATTTCAGCAACCATAAAATTAAGTGAACTACTAGTGTACATTTCTTCTGGAAAGTACATTACTTCATCTTTTAAGTATTTCTTTATTACATCAATTAAGTGACTAGTGTTATCATTTTTAATTGCTGAAACTGGGACAATTTCCACAAATGGGAAAATGTCTTTATTAGCATCAATTACTTTAAATAATTTTTCTTCACTTAATCTATCTATTTTATTTAATACTAAAATAACAGGGACGTCACTTCCCTTTAACATGTCTAAAATAAACATATCACCAGTGCCTATACCTGATGCTACATCTACCATAAATAAAATCAAATCAACATCTTTAGTTAAAGATAAAGCTTGTTTATTTAAAACTTTACCAAATTTACCAATTGGTTTATGGATACCTGGTGTATCTACAAAAACTATTTGATAATCTGGTTCATTATAAATTCCTTGGATTATATTTCTAGTTGTTCCTGATTTATCAGATGTTATTGCAACTTTTCTTGTAATTAAGGAATTTAATAATGTACTTTTACCTACATTTGGTCTACCTATAATACTTACAAAACCACTTTTCATAATAATTTCCCCCGCTTCTAAATAATTTATTTAAATATATTAATTATGTATGGTACAAAAATAAATAATGAGATAATAACTAACATTATTGCTGAAACAAATGATGCAGCTGATCCACAATCTTTTGCTATTTTAGCAAGTGGATGTATTTCTTTTGTAATTAAATCAACTGTTGCTTCAATTGCTGTATTAAGTAGTTCTATTGCTAGAACTATTACTAAAGCAATGATTAATATAGCCCATTGATTAAAAGAAATACCTAATACAAAACCTAAAGAGATTATTACTAGAGAGCCAACTCCATGAAGCCATAAGCTTTGTTCATTTTTATATGCATAAGTAAGTCCTTCTATTGAATATTTAATACTATTGAAAAACCTTTTTAATGTAAACCTCTTATTTTTGTTTTGTTTCTTTATACTCATTTAATACCAACTCCTGTTTATCAAACATTATTTTTTCATCAATTTTACTTTTAGTATGATCATAACCTAAAAGGTGTAAAATGCCATGAACCACTAAAAAAGCAAGTTCTCTTTTTTCACTATGATTATACTCAATTGCTTGACTTTGCATCTTTGGAATAGAGATGTATATTTCTCCCAATTGACGTATATTATAACTCATTTTATTATTATCTTCAAATGCAAATGATAACACATCTGTTGATTTATCAATAGATCGATATTTTTTATTCATTTCATGCATTAAATTATCATCTATTAATATAATTGTAAAAATAGAGTTTTTTACATTCTCTAATTTTAGTGTACTTTTTTTAAGTATTTATATTTTTTATATCCATACTCATCTACTATTGTAAACTTATTCATTAAAACCCTAATACTCCTATAATTCTTAAAAAATATATTAAAATAAAGACTATAAGTATAATACATAGAAAATTATATATTCCATCTTTTTGAAAAAACTTTGGCAAGTGGTTTTTTATGGCAGTAAGACCTACATAAATTAAATAACCTACTACACCACCAACAATATTTAATATAATATCATCAATATCAAATGACCTACCAATATTAAGCTGTACAAACTCAACTGTTGAGCTTACTATTGTACAAATAAATAATACTGGCCAAATGTTTTTTGACTTAACATAGTCTGCTACAAAGAAACCAAATGGTATAAAGATTAGTATATTACCTATAACATTATAATAAAATAATTTACTTCCTATATCATACCTTAATATCTCGGTAAATGGAATAATATTATATCCAGAACCATTATTTAATTCTACTTTAGTTAATAAAGAAAATAAAATAAAGACATATATTATTGCAAGTATATTAAAAAATTCTTTATAAAAACTTACCTTTTCTCGATGTGTTCTTATATAAAATAATCTAAGCGAAACCATTGTTACTAAAAATATTGCTAAAACCGGCCAGTTTAAAACTAAAGTTGATTTTAAAGTATCCCAAAACATTACTAATCAATCCCTTCTAGAACGTTTTATTTTCCATACTTATTAGCTCTTCTACTATAATAAATACTTCTACTTCCATTTTACTATCATTTCGTGTTTTTTTCAAAACTTTTTGATCAACTATGGTATCAAATTCACTTAATTTTAAATAAATGTTATCATTTGCCTTTTTTAATGCAATATTTAACGCTTCTTCTTCATCATGTTCTTCAATTATTTTTTTTGTTTCATATTCTGTTTCTAAAAGAAACGAATAATCAAAAAAACTTAATAATGTTTTATATGATGAATCATAACTATTAAATCTATCTTTTAATAACTTCTTTTTATTACCATTTTTATTAAATACAATATTATATTTCTTTTTACCAGTTTTTTTTCTTATTTCTTCTTTAAATGGAATTGATACATTTACTGTATACCAAGTATAAGCATAAACCTCTCCACTTGCACAAACACTTCTTTTTTCTTCTTCATTAAGTAAAGTTTTACTACTTATTAATATATCTCCTTTTTTAACATAATCATTAATTGCTATTAAAGATGTACCATTAAAAACTTTAAACTTTGTAATAGTTCCATCTTTTTTAGCAATAACATCACAGATGTTATCATTTTTTTCTATATTAGTTATTATTCTTTCCTCAATTAAAACATTATATACCATTCCATCTACTTCTATTTCTAACCAATCAAGTTTATCTGGATATTTATTTAATAAATTTTTTTTAATTTTGTCTAAATCTTTAAAACTTTTTTTAAAACGTAAGGGCTTTATATTAATATCATTTAACTCAGTTGTAATTAAATCTCTTATTTCTTTATTATCATGTATTACATTTACTTTTATTATTAAGTTACTTAATATAAAATATAAGACTAACC
>JAVXUB010000005.1:0-12948 GCA_036642315.1 Bacilli bacterium | reverse complement strand
TTAGAGCATCAATTAATGTAACTGATGATTTAACTGAAGAAGAAATAAAAAGCCTAGCTTTAAAAGAAGAAAACGTCATAAAACATATCAATAATCAAGAAATATTAAAAACAATAATAATACCAAAAAAAATAGTTAACATAGTAGTAAAAAATAGTTAACTATTTTTTTGACAAATTTTTTAGGTTCTATATGATATAAATAATATGGTGATAAAATTGAAAGTAAAAGTTTTTGATGAAGCTCATGAAAAAGATTTAGAAAATACTGTAAATAACTTTTTAAACTCTGGAGTTTTTGATATAATAGATATTAAGTTCCAAGTAGCAATTAGTGTTTGTGGAGAAGAACAATTATATTGTTTTAGTGCGATGATTATTTACAATTAAAAAAACTTACCAAAGGCAAGTTTTAAAGCATATACATATTATTGTTTGTTGTAGAATCATATTCTTCACTAATAAAAGTGCTATTTTGTTCAAGTTTACTAATTCTATGATCTAACCTATTAAGTTGTCTTTCAATTTTTGATAAACGACTTTCTAAATCATTACTAGAATTATTAAACTGAATATTATTGTTTGGCATTGGTTGTGGATATGGATTGTAATTATTGGTATTTGGATATGGTTGATTTGGTGGCATCATGTTGTTCATATTGGGATCATATCCGTTATATCCCATATTAGGTTCATTAAAGAATGAGTTTCTATTTTTTCTCAAAAGATATACCTCCTACAACTTATTATATGCATTATGTAAAGGAAGTGATTAAGAAGTGCGGTTAAGAAATTTAAAAAACAGGGAAGAAATTATTGCAAATTGTAATTATTTTTACACAGAAGAAAATAAATTTTCTAATAATAATCCTATAAATATAGAAATAGGCATGGGTAAAGGAAAATTTATATTAGAGATGGCGTTAAAACACCCTAATATAAATTTTATTGGTGTGGAAAAGTTTTCTAATGTTGCAGCAGTAGCAATAAAAAAAATTGGAGAAAACGCACCAACTAACTTAAGAATTATAGTAAGTGATGCTTTATTTCTAAATGAACTTCTAGAGCGTAAAGTATCAGTTATATATTTAAACTTTTCTGACCCATGGCCAAAAGCAAGACATTATAAAAGAAGACTTACTTCAAGTGATTATTTATCAGTTTATAGTAAATTATTTAAAGATAAAAACATTATTATCCAAAAAACTGATAATGATGATTTATTTTCTTTTAGTAAAGAATCTTTAACAAATTTTGGTTATAAAATAACCGAAATCAGTTATGATTTACATGAAGAAAATATAGATAATGTTTTAACTGAATATGAAGAAAAGTTTAGTAAAAGTGGAATAAAAATAAAATATTTAAAAGCTGAAAAGGAGTAAAAAAAGTGTTAAAAATAGAACAAGTAAAAACAATAAAAGCAGCAAATGAATGTGATGAACTATTAACAAAGTTAATAAAATCTGAACAAAAATATGATTTAAATGTTAAAGAAGACTTTATAGTGTATGACTATTACAAAAATTTATATAAAAATAAAAATAATGGCTTATTTATAGCTTATTTAGATAATGTACCAGTTGGATTTATATTTGGTTATATTAAGTATGAAGAAGGACCACTTGTACATAACAGTATGGCTTTTATCGATGCTTTTTTTGTAGTAGAAGATAGTCGGAATAAAGGAATCGGAACAAAAATTATTAATGCGTTTTATGATTGGTGTCATGAAAAAAACGTTAAAAGCATTGAAATAGGAGTATATAAAAATAATAAAGATACATTAAAATTATATGAAAAATATGGTTTTATAACAGAAAGTTACTATATGAAAAAAGAACTTTTTTAGATTTAAAAAAGTATTAATTTCTGCTATAATGTTAGGTAAGGGAGTACATATGAAAAAAATAATTATATTAATATTTTTAGCAAGTTTTATTTGTGGATGTACAAATGTTAAAAATTTAACTTATGATGATACTTTAAGAACAATTAGTAGTAATAGCGGAAAACAAAACGTTTATAGAACTGGATACAAATACTTTTTACCACGTGGTATAGAAGTAATAGATAGTAAAACATTCAATGAAGTACTTAGTAATGATAAATATAAATTTTATTTATATGTCGATGCATTAAGTTTTCATAACAATATAAAAAACACTTATAAGGTTAATTCAAACTGTTATTATTCTAAAATAATTTCCTATAAAGACAAATTTGGTTACTTAGAAATTAATTTAACTGAAAAAGAGAAATATTTGATTGAAATTATGTATAATTATGCTAAAATAGAAGTGATAGTAGAAAAGGAAGATATAAACAAAAACCTTTTGAGTGCTATTAGCATATTAAAGAGTATAGAGTATAAAGATTCTATAGTAGCAAATATGTTTGGGGATGACGTATTACATTTTGTAGAAGAAGAATTTAATATCTTTAATACAACAAGTAATGATAGTACATATATTCAAATAGACAATACGTATCAAGAAAAAGAAGAAACAGTTCCTGATACAGATTTAATTAAATAGGAAGGTGAATACAGTGGGATTATTTGCAAGAGTAAAAGATATTTTATTTGAGGAAGAAGAAGTTACTGAACCAATTAAAGTAGTAAAAGAAGAAAAAGTAGAAAGAAATAATGAAAAAAAGGTTGAAAAAAAATATGAACAACCTAAAAGAGTCATGGATGATTATTCTTTTAATGAGAATAATTATCATAAAGAAGAAGTAAAACAACCAGTAAGACAACCTGAGAAATACAAAAAAGAAGATGATTACGAAACACTTGGAGAAAGAGATTTATTTAAATCAGAAAAAACTTTTCCATTTCCAGAATTTGATGAAGCTGAATTTTCAAATTCAGTTAGTAGACCAACTCCTAAAACAACAAATGTTTTAGAGTATGAACGAAAGAAAAAAGTAGAAAAAAGAACAGATTATGGAAGATATGAAAAAGTAGAAATTAAGGAAACTGTTGAAAAAAGAAAATTTAAACCTTCACCAATAATATCACCAGTTTATGGAATTTTGAATGAAGATTACAAAATTGAAGATATTAGAAATAAGGATTTAGAAAAGACAGCTAGTAATTTAGATATTGAAAAGGTTAGAAAAAAAGCATTTGAAACTTTAGAAATACTTGAAGAAGAACCTAAAACAACATTTTATGAAGAAACTGTAACAGTTAAATTAAAAGAACCGGTTGAAGAAAAAATTCAAAAAGTTAAAACAATTGATGACTTACTAGATGACACAGATGAACAAGAACTTAATTTAAGAAAAACAAGAGAATCACTTAATGAAAATCAATATAGTGAGATTGAAGAAGAATTAGATGAAGTAGATGAAAGTAATAAATTAGATTTTCGAAAAGAAGAAGAAGATACTTTAGAAAATGATTTATTTGATCTTATTGATTCAATGTATGATAGTAGAGAGGATGGGGATTATTAATGGAATTTTGGTTAACATTTTTACCACTTATAATTTATATATTACTAATTGCTTTATTAGTTATAGGAATAGTTTTAGGAATAAAGACTATAATAACAATGGATAAGGTTGAAAAAGTAGTAGATAATGTAAATGATAAAGTAGAATCATTAAATTCAGTATTTAGCATTATTGACTTTACAACTGATAAAATTGCAACTTTTACAGATAGAGTTGTAGAACTTGCAAGTAATTTATTCAGTAAAATTTGGTACAAAAAAGGTATTACGAAGGAGGAAGAACATGGAAAAAAAGAAAAGTAATTTTGGAAAATTTGTTTTAGGTGCAGCAGTAGGTGCGGGCTTAGGTGTTTTATTTGCACCAAAGTCAGGTAAAGAAACAAGAAAAGAATTATCTGATAAGTTAAATGAACTATTAGCTCAAGCAAAAGAAATTGATATTGAAGATGTAAAAGAAATGGTTACAACAAAAGTAGCTGAAATCGAAAAAGAATTAAAAGACTTAGACAAAGAAAAAGTAATGAAAATTGCTAAACAAAAAGCAAAACAAATTCAAAAGAAAGCTGATGAACTTTATAAGCTAGCTGTAGAAAAGGGAACACCAATCCTTGAAAAAACAGCAAGTGAATTAAAACAAACTACAGCTGATACATTAAAAAAGATAGTTGCAAAACTAGAAGAAGAATAATTTATAAATCAACCCACGGGTTGATTTTTGCTTTTTACAAAACTATTAATAAATGATATAATTTAAGAGGTGATTGGAATGGAATTAAAAGAAGAATTATTAGAAGAAGAATACTTTACAGCACTTAATATTGAAAGAGAAGATGCAAGAAAACTTCGTTATTTAATTGAAAATATTAAAGATTTTGATAAAGGATGCGTAGTTCAATTAGGAATAGAGTTTATAAATGGTAAACTAACAGGTAATGGAATGGTTTATTCAAGCCTAGGAAATAAATGTTTTAATAGTGAAATTTCATTTTGTGATAAAACTAAAAGTTTATTTGTTGAAACAAAAGTAATGCCTGTTTATGGAACTGATTATTTTGTATATGATGAGTTTACATTTGAAAGAGATAATATAAAAGTAATAAGTAATAGTGATTTAGATAAATCTACTGTTACAAGAACAATTGAATATCGAGAAACTAACAGAAGTTTATAAGTATTTCATTGTTTTTTCACAAATAACAGTTATAATCTTTTGGTAGGTGATTTAAATGAAAGTTTTAGTAGTAGATGATGAAAAATTAATAAGAGATGTTATAAAAGAATATTTAAAATTAGAAAATTTTGATACTTTTGAAGCAGAAAATGGGCTTGAAGCAATTGAATTAGTCAAAAATGAAGATTTTGATATTATTATAATGGATATAATGATGCCTAAGATGGATGGATATACTGCATGTAAAGAAATAAAGGCTATTAAAAATATTCCTTTTATTATGCTTTCAGCACGTGGAGAAGAATACGATAAACTTATTGGTTTTGAACTTGGAATTGATGACTACGTAACTAAACCTTTTAGTCCAAAAGAACTTATTGCAAGAATAAAAGCTGTAACTAAAAGAAAAGAATATAAAGAAGATGTTTATGTAATCAAAGGTTTAAAGCTTGATAATATAGCACATGAAGTAACAATAGACAAAGTAAAACTTAATTTAACACCAAAAGAATATGAATTATTGAAGTACTTAATTGATAACCGTAATATTGCATTATCTCGTGAAAACTTATTAAGTAACATTTGGGGATATGATTTTTATGGAGATGACCGAACTATTGATACACACATAAAAACTCTTAGAAAACAATTAGGAATATATAGCAATTTAATTGTTACTGTGAGAGGAATGGGATATAAGTTTGAATATAAAGAAGAAAAAATATAGTATTCAATCCAAAACTGTATTTTACATACTTATTTTTAATGTTTTAATATTATTGTTACTTTGGTTCTGTCAAGTAACAATTTTTGATATTTATTATGAAAAATATCAAATTGATACACTTGAAAAAATTGTTGATCAAATAAACACAACAGATGAAAAAGAAATTGTTACTAAGTTAGAAGAAAAAGCATATAACAATGATGTTTGTATTGCTGTAACAAGTAAAAATGAATATTTAGCAACATTTAATGCAAATATGAATGGATGTGCTTTTTCTTCTAACAATCAAACAGTAAAAAACATGATGAAAGGTTTTATTACATCAGACTTAGATAATAAATCTTATAAGTTTGTTAATGAAGATAAACAAATAGGAGCAGTTTTGTATGCCATAAAGTATGATCAAAAATATATATTTATGTATTCTAATTTAAAAGATATATCAAATGTAACAATATTAATTAAACAACAATTAATGTATATTTCTATCATTGCAATTATTATAGCAGTTTTAATATCTATATTCTTAGGTAAAACAATAACCGATCCAATAACAAAAATTACTAAAAAAGCAAAGATGTTAGGTAAGGGAGATTATGATGTTTCATTTGATGAAAGTAATATAAAAGAAATTGATGAACTAGCAACTACTTTAACTCAAGCCAAAAATGAACTTGGAAAAACTGATGAATTAAGGCGTGACTTAATGGCAAATGTTTCACATGATTTAAAAACACCTTTAACTATGATTAAGGCTTATGCTGAAATGGTAAGAGATATTTCTTATAAAGATAAAGAAAAAATGAATGAACATTTAGACATAATTATAGATGAAACAGATCGTTTAACTGTCCTTGTTAATGACATATTAAACTTATCAAAACTACAAGCAGGTAAACATGAAACACTTAATATTGAAGATTATGATTTAGCTGTAGAGATAAATAAAATAGTAAAAAAATATGAAATTATAAAAGAAACTGAAAAATATAATATAACAGTAGATATACCTAAAACTATTGATATAAAAGCCGATAAAAACAAGTTAAATCAAGTTATATACAACCTAGTAAATAATGCAATAAATTATACTGGAGATGACAAGGTTGTAAACATAAAAGTTACTAAAGTTAAAAAAACATATTTAGTTGAAATTACAGATACAGGTAAAGGAATTAAAAAAGAAGAGTTACCTTATATCTGGGAAAAATATTACAAAAATGCTAAGAAACATCAAAGAAATGTAGTAAGTACAGGACTTGGTTTATCAATAGTAAAACAAATTTTAGAAGAACATAATTTTGAATATGGAGTTAATAGTACACCTAAAAAAGGTTCAACATTTTACTTTATAATAAAAATATAATTCTTTCATAATTCCAACATAATAATTTCATAATCATTTAGTATATTGGATATGTAAGGAGGAATGCCTATAAGAAGAATGTTTTATACTCTACACAATTAACATAAAACTCAAAACTCACACTTTTAGAAGGCATGCCGCCTTCTTTTT
The DNA here is from genome assembly GCA_036642315.1 of Bacilli bacterium. Classification (GTDB taxonomy): domain Bacteria; phylum Bacillota_I; class Bacilli_A; order RF39; family UBA660; genus Onthocola_B. The sequence continues at coordinate 6,074 of JAVXUB010000005.1, read as the reverse complement.
TTATCTAAAATAAATGAATATAAAAAGAGCTATAAATATACAATAAAATGAAAAATATATTAGTTTACCATTTTTTACTAATTTACTAAGCCACTTGTAAGAAAAATAAGTTACTATGGTAGCAGATACCATACCTACTAAATAGGGAACAATTTGTAAACTTAATCCCGTAGTGTTTAATAAATTTGGTACTCCAATAAAAAGAGTAGCAATACTTACTGGGAAATACAACATAAACGTATATTTTAAAGCTGTATCTCTTTTAAAATTACATAATAAACAAGCAACTAAAACCGTACCGCTTCTACTAATTCCAGGGATTATAGTAATAGCTTCTATTAAACCAATTATTAAAGCATTTTTTAAAGTGATATCTTTATCTTCCTTATCTCCTTTAATGTTTCTTACCAAAAATAAAATTAAAGAAGTAATTAAAAAAGCAAATCCTAAAAACTTAATCGAATAATTACTTATTTTATCTTTAAAAATTAAACCAGTAATCCCAACTGGAATAGTACTAATAACAATATATATCAAATACTTAAAATTAACTTTACAACTATTTCTTAATTTTTTATTAAATATAAATTTAAAAAAGTCTTTTAGAATCTTTAGAATATCTTTTCTAAAAATAAAAAATATAGCAAGAAAAGATCCAAAATTAGAAATAATTTCAAAGTTAAGTGAATTAAACAAATTAGTATTAAAAATAGTTTTAAATAAAAATATATGTCCACTACTAGAAATCGGTAAAGGTTCTGTTATACCTTGTATTATACCTAAAACTAAATATTTTATTATATCCATATCAATACCTCTAATTAATCATATTATAAAATTGACATATTAATTATAAATGTTAAAATTTAATCGGAGGTTATTATGGCAGGAACACTTACTCACCAAATATTTGCGACATCATTTTTAAGTAAAACTAACATAAAGTTAGATAAAGATCTTTTTTTATTATCATCTCAAGGTCATGATTTATTATATTTTTTAAATCTAACAGACATGTTTAAACTAGATAAAGCCCTTGATACTTCATTTATTTTACAAGAACAAAACTTTGATAAATTAATTATAAATTATACTAAACTAATTATAGATAATAACAATAATAATGAATTAAAATCATTTTTATATGGTTATATAATACATCATTTACTTGATTCTTACACACATCCTTTTATTATATCTTTAAGTGGTAAATTTAATAAAAATGATTCATTAACTTTTAAATATAATGGGAATCATGAAAAGTTAGAAAGTGATATAGATATGACTTTATGGAAATATTTTGATTTAAATAAAAAGATATATAAAGAGTTTCCAAAGAGATTATTTATAAGTGATACACTTTTTTCTGTTACTGAAGAAGTTTTTTACAAAACTTATAACATCAAGAATATTGGAGCTACTTTAATAAATAATCTAAATAAAGTAAACCATTTTCTATTTCTTTATCGTAGTGACTTATTAGGTATTAAAGAATTTTGTTATAAACTACTAGATTCTTTAACAAAAATATCTAGTACTAAATACACATTTTTATCTTTTTCTTCCTCAAAAAAGTTTGATGTATTTAAAAAAGTAACATGGACTAACCCAGTTACTAAAGAAAAATGTGTATCTAGTTTTATGGACCTTTTTGATGAATCATTAAAAGAATCACTTTCTTTAATTAATAAAATAGATGAAAGTATTAAGTTAAAAGAAATACCAAATTATTTAAAAAACATTTCTGCAATAACTGGAATAAAGGAATAAAAAAAATATCAATTACGATATTTCTTTTTATTCACTAATTTTATTAACTTTATAAGTTTCTCCAAAAGTATCAACTGTAACTTTTGTAATAACTATATTTTCTTTTAATTTACCAGTTTCATTATCATCTACAAGAGCGGCGTCTTCAATCTTTTTAATAATGTCTAACCCTTCAATTACTTTACCAAATCCAGCATAACTGTTATCAAGTGATGCTTTTGCTTTATCATCTAGTACTATAAAAAACTGACTTCCGGCTGAATCATTATTTTGACTTCTTGCCATAGATACAACACCAGTAGAGTGTGATAATGTATTATTAAAGTAATTATTATTAACAAATTCACCTTTTATAGCATAACCAGGTCCACCAGTACCATTTCCTTTTGGATCTCCTCCTTGTAAAACAAAACCAGGAACTAATCTATGAAAATTATTATTATCATAAAATCCATCTTCAATTAACGAAACAAAATTAGCAACCGTATTAGGTGCAATTTTTGGATATAGTTCCATTACAACAGTTCCATAATCCTTAATTTCCATAGTAACTACAGGATTTTTTTTATTTCCACAGCCACACATCATTAAACAAATAGTAAGTACTATCAATATTTTTTTCTTCATATTACTATTTTATCATATAAATAATTTTAATAAAAGAACAATATTATAGTATGGGTGATATATATTATAATTTTTTTTGGAATACTATTAATAAGCATATCCTTATTTTTTATCATAATTTATTCAAACTTACTAACATTTGGGTATAGTTTATTAGATTTTGCTTATTTTATAATTAGAAGTCCATATTTTTATTTTTTTATAATAGGTGTATGCTTTATATTTTATGGTTTAGAAAGGGAAAAAATAAATGAATTATTATTACGATATCGTATTAAATTTTTTGGAAGATAGTTATGAATTTTATGATGTATGTGAAAGTGATGCTTTTGAATATATTAAAAAAATTCCATTATTCCAAGTAGATAATCAGTTTATTAAAGATATTGTTAGTAACAACATAGTTATAAACAAAACTTTTTTAGATTCTTTACATAATAAAACAACAACAAAAGATGGTTCATTAGAATATGCTGCTATATTTGCTGATAAAAACAATGTTCTAGCACTAGAGTTTTCAAATACAGGTAAAATATTATCAAGAAGTAATTTAACTTTAGAAGATGAATTAAATGTAATTGAAATAATTTACACAATAGATATAACAAAAATTGAATATGAATTAGATGAGTTACTTATAATAAATAAACCACTTAGAGTAGTAACAAACATTAAAAGATTAATAACTACGGAAATAGATAAACTTTACAATGATAAAAATATAAGTAAAATGGAATTTTTATATCTAGAATGGTTTAATGAAACATGTACAGATATTGACATTATTTATAATAAAATGAAACAAAGTTTAGAAGACTCAATTGGTAAAAAAGAAGAAAACATAAGTAATATAATAAAATTAAGTTATAACAATGTATAAATTAAAATAATTTGGTAAATATAATTGTATAAGGAATGGGATAGCATGAAAAAAATATTAACAATAGTTGGGGTTTTATTAAGTAGTTTATTATTAGCAGGTTGTAGTTGTACTAAAATGTCAGCAACTGGTGCAGTAAAAGATTTTCTTGATCAATACAGAAATTTAAGTTCATCTGTATTAACTGATTTAGAAAAAGTTATTGCAAAAGAAAGCTTTAATGATAAACAAAAAGAAAAGTATCGTGATATATTAAAAAAACAATATACGGACTTAAAATATGAAGTTACAGATGAATCATATGATGGAGATAATGCAGTAGTAAAAACAAAAATATCAGTATATGACTTATATAAAGTTCAAAGTGAAGCAGCAACTTATTTAACAACTCACATGGATGAATTTAAAAATGGAGCTGGAAGTTATGATAATGATAAATTCTTAGATTATAAGTTAGACCAAATGAAAAAGAATAACAATAAAGTAGAATATACAATAAACTTTAATGTTATAAAAGGTGATAAAGGAAACTGGAAAGTAAAAGAAATAACTACAAGTGATTTAGAAAAAATACATGGAATCTATAACTATGATACTGAAAAATAAGCCAATTGGTTTATTTTTTTTATTTAATTAATGTATGACTTAATATAGTTGGACATATCATTTTATAGAGGCCTATATGAAGAAAATAATAATATTTTTAATACTTTTATTTCCAATAAGTGTAAAATCAATTTCAGCATCAAGTGCAGTAGCAATGGATTTAAATAGTAATAGAATTTTTTTTGAACAAAACAAAGATAATTCTAGATTAATTGCAAGTATTTCTAAAATAATGACTACTATTGTTACTATAGAAAACTGTGATATTAACAAAACAGTAACAGTAGGGGATGAAGTATTAAAGTCTTTTGGCAGTGCAATTTATATTGAAATTGGTGAACAACTTACTATTAAAGATTTATTATATGGCCTAATGCTTAGAAGTGGAAATGATGCAGCTGAGGTTATCGCTAAAAATGTTGCAGGGGATATGGATTCTTTTGCAAAACTTATGAATGAATTAGCTAAAAAAATCGGAATGACCAACACAATATTTATTAATGCCCACGGACTTGAAAATAATTTAGGTAAAGGTAATATTTCTTCTTCATATGATATGGCATTACTTACTAAATATGCTTTTAAAAATGAAACATTTAAAGAAATATTTGGTACTAAAACTAAAACCATAAAAAGTAGTTATAAAACTTATTCATGGACTACTAAAAACAAATTACTTAGAACAACTGATTATATAACTGGGGGTAAAACCGGATATACTGAAAAAGCTAAAAGAACATTAGTAACTACAGCTAGTAAAAATAATGTTGATGTTGTAGTAGTAACTTTAAATGATTCAAATGATTTTTCAGACCACTTAGATTTATATGAATCAATCTTTAAAAAATATACAGGCTTCTTAGTACTTGATAAAGATAATTTTAAAATCGATGAAGACACTTTTTATAAAAAGAATAAATTATATATTAAAAAAAATTATTATTTAGCTATTACTAATGATGAAAAAAAGTCAATCAATATAAAATATGTTTTAGAAAAAAACAAATTTCCTAAAAACAATACTGTTGTGGGTAATGCTGAAGTTTATTTAAAAGATAAATTAATGCATAGTGAAAAAATTTATGTAAAAGTTGATAAAAAAAACAAATTAAGTTTATGGAAGAAGATTATAGGATGGTTTAAAAAATGGTAAATTATATATGGATATTTTTAATATTTGTAGGAGTTGGTTTCTCATTTGTAACTGGAAACTTTGATAAAATAAACAATAGTATTTTAACAAATGGAACAGAAGCTCTAGAACTTATTTTATCAATTTTACCTATTATTGTTTTATGGACAGGTATTATGCGTATAGCTGAAGATTCAGGACTTTTAAAGAAATTTGCTAAGTTTGTTGAACCACTTTTATCAAAACTTTTTCCAAGTATTCCAAAAGATAATCCAGCAATGGGTTATATTGCATCAAATATAGCTGCAAATATGATGGGCTTAGGTTCAGCTGCAACTCCTTTTGGATTAAAAGCCTTAAAAGAGTTACAAAAAATAAATAAAAAAAAAGATACAGCATCAGTTGCGATGATTACTTTTTTAGTTTTAAATACCGGAGGGGTCACAATAGTACCAACTACAGTTTTAGCACTTCGAATTGCCCATGGTTCACTTGATCCATCAGTTATAATAATGCCTGGTATAATCGCAACATTTTGTTCAAGTATAGGAGGTCTCATACTTGACTATATAATAAGAAGGAGAAATAAAGAATGAACTTAGCATCAAAAATAGTAATTCCTTTATTTGTTATAATAGTAATTTTTTTTGGAGTTAAGAAAAAAATAAATGTTTATGAATCTTTTTTAGAAGGAGCAAAAGAAGGTTTATTAATAACTTTTAATATTTTTCCTGCTGTTATTGCCATGGTTTTTGCAATTAATATATTTTTAGATAGTAACTTTATTTATTTTTTTCTTAATTCCTTTGCAGGTTTTTTTGACTTTTTACATATTCCCCTAGAGATCATGCCTATGGCTTTATTAAGACCAGTTTCTGGAACTGCAACACTCGCAATAATGAATGATATCTTTATAAATTATGGACCAGATTCTTATTTAGGAAGTTTAGCATCTATTCTCCAAGGATGTACCGACACTACCATATATGTTCTTGCATTATACTTTAGCTCAGTAGGTATAAAAAAAATAAGATATTCTCTTGGAGTAGGCTTATTTGC
>JAVXUB010000004.1:0-13172 GCA_036642315.1 Bacilli bacterium | reverse complement strand
TTATTTCCCGGGAAATAATTTGAAAGTTATTGTTGCATTATATAAAGTAATTTGTTAACATAAATATGTGCAACAAGTATATTGTAACCTGGTCAGAATCGGAAGATAGCAGCCATATCAATCTCTGCTTGTGTGCACTTTTTTATTGAGGTGGATTATGAATATAGAATATATGAAAATTGCTTTAAAAGAAGCTTTAAAAGCAAGTAAAAGAGATGAAGTTCCCGTTGGAGCAGTAATAGTTTATCAAGATAAGTGTATATCTAAGGGATATAACAATAGAGAACATACTAATAACATACTTGGACATGCAGAGATTATTGCTATAAAAAAAGCTTCTAAGAAGTTACACACATGGAAATTAATGGAGTGTGATCTTTATGTAACTCTTAAACCATGCAAAATGTGTGAAGAAGTTATAAAGCAATCTAGGATAAGAAATGTTTTTTACATACTAGAAAAGCCTGATAGTAAAAGGGAATATGATAAAACTAATTTTAATTTAATAAAAGAAAGTATGAGTTATCAACAAATAATTGGAGACTATTTTAAAACAAAAAGAAGTAAAAAATAAGATTAAAAATTCTTGTTTAAGGGTGTTTCCGTGCTATAATTGTAGGGGGAGGTATCTAATGAACTATAAAGTATTATATAGAAAATATAGACCAGATAATTTTGAATCATTAGTTGATCAAAGTTATATAGTTAGAATTTTACAGAATTCGATAGTTAATAACAAATTATCGCATGCTTATATTTTTTCAGGACCCAGGGGAACAGGAAAAACTAGTACAGCGAGGATATTAGCTAAAGCAATTAATTGTTTAGATAATGTTAACGGAGAACCTTGTGGAAAGTGCGTAAATTGTGTAAATTTTAATGATAGTCCTGATATAATTGAGATAGATGCTGCATCTAATAATGGTGTTGATGAAATAAGGGAACTTATTAACAATGTTAAATTAATGCCTAGTTCATCAAAGTATAAGGTTTATATCATTGATGAAGTACATATGTTAAGCCAAAGTGCTTTTAATGCCTTATTATTAACACTTGAGGAGCCACCAAAGCATGTTATTTTTATTTTAGCAACGACAAACATAGAAAATGTTCCTATAACTATTCTTTCTAGATGTCAAAAGTTTGAATTTTCAAAGATATCTAATAAATCAATGTTAGAACAATTGATTAAAATATGTGATATAGAGAAGATTAATTATACAACTGAAGGATTAGAAGAAATAGTAATGCTTGCTGATGGGGGATTAAGAGATGCTCTTAGTATGCTTGATCAATTATCTAAAGAAGAAAAAGAAATAACTTTAGAATTGGTTGCTAAAGAAGTTGGTTCAATATCACTAAAATCTGTTAATGAACTAGTGGAATACGTAGATAAAAATGATATTAATAATGTAATTAATGTATTAAATAAATTTAAAGAATCAAATATAAGTTATAAAATATTTATAAAAAAACTTATAGATGTTTTATCAAAGAATGCTATTGAAATACTTGAAGGTAACGGTGAATTCAGGTTAACTTATAAAGAAATTAAAAATATTATTTTTGAATTAAATGATTGTATATTAAAAATAAATATAAGTGTTAACCCATATTTATTAATAGAAATGATATTACTTAGTTATGTAAATGTTGTTGAAAAGAAAGATAATAGTAAGGTAATTACAGAGAATATAATAGAGCCTGAAAAAAAAGAAAATAAGAAAGTTGAAGTTATCAACAATAATATTGAGAAAGAAGAAATAAACCAAGTTATTGAAGAAGTAGATGAAAAAATATCTTTAAAACAAGAGGTAGTAAGTGATTCTTTAACTGATATTAGAATTAATAATTGTTTTTGTTCAGCAACTAAAGAGTACTTATCAACACTAGGAAATAAATGGAAAAAATTTATTGGTGATAATAATTTAATTAGTTTAAGGGGATTAATCGCTGATACTATGCCAGTTGTTGCATCAAAAGAATATTTAGTTATTACTAATTCTATAGATCATAATGTTGATGAACTTAATAAAAACTTAAAAGAAATTGAAAAGGAATTTAATGAAAGTGCTGAAGTTTTAGTTAAATTAGTGATAATTAAGGAAAATAGATGGAAGACTGAAAAAGAAAAATATATTAATAATTTAAAAAGTGGATATAAATATACTATGTTAGATGAAGAAGTAGTTAAAATGAATGTAGAAGTAGAAAAAAGTGATAATATACTTGAAAATATAGCAAATGATTTATTTGATATAAGTAAAATAGAAATTAATTAGAAAGAAGGAAAGATTTATGAATATGCAAAATTTAATGGCACAAGCCCAAAAGATGCAAAGAGAAATAACTACTAAAAAAGAGAAAATTAATGGAATGATATTTCCCGGGAAATATGAGTGGGTTGAAGTAAGTTTTAATGGTAATAAAGAAATACAATCTTTTAAAATTTTGAAAAGTGGCGTAATTACAGAGGAAGATAAGGACATTTTAGAAGATATGATTTTGTTAGCAATTAAAGATTCATTTAAAAAGATAGATGAAGAAACTGAAAAAGAGCTTGGGAAATATTCTGCAATGAACGGAATGTTTTAAAATGATATATCCGGAGCCACTTGAAAATTTAATTAATTGCTATAAAAAGTTACCTGGAATAGGTGAAAAAAATGCTGAAAGATTAGCTCTTGCAACTGTTAACTTTAAAAATGAAGAAATAGATAATTTTTCAAGAAGTTTATTAGATATTAAAACTAAATTAATTAATTGTTCTATATGTGGTAACTTATCAACTACAGATATATGTCCAATATGTGCTAATGAAAATAGAAATCATGAGTTAATATGTATTATTGAAGATTATAAAAGTGTTTATTCATTTGAAAAAGTAGGTAACTATAATGGTGTATATCATGTATTAAATGGTTTAATTTCACCAATAGATAATATTGGACCAGATAGTATTAATTTAGCAAGTTTAGTTAATAGAGTAAAAAAATTAAAAAATCCTGAATTAATTTTAGCTTTAAAATCAACTGTTGAAGGTGAAACAACTACACTTTATATTAAAAAAATATTTGAGAAGAAGGATGTAGTGATTTCAAGATTATCATATGGAATTCCAATGGGTGCCGAAATAGATTACTTGGATATAATAACACTTGATAAAGCACTTGATGATAGAAAGCAAATTTCAGAATAAATTACAGGACAACTCATATAATTTTATGAGGTTATATATGGAAAAAGTTTTAAAGGTTATTTTTCAAATAGTAAAAAAAATAGTTTTGGCTTTTTGTTTAGTTTACGGGTTTAATTTAATAGTTCCTGGACTTAATATATTTATTCCAATAAATATTATAACGATATTAGTAGTAACGTTATTAGGTATTCCTGGATTATTATCACTTGTAGCAATATTTTTTGTATTAATGTAGGAGGAATTTTGAAAGCAGTAGAAGAATTTGAAAAGTTAGTTAGACGTTTTCGTGAGAATAAACTTTCTCATGCTTATTTAATTGAAACAAATAATATAGATAATTGTTTTGTTGATTTGACTATATTAATAAAAAAAATTGATTGTCCGGAAAACTATTCTGCTAATTGTGTTAAATGTAATTTATGTAATTTGATAGAACAAAGGTTATTACCATCTTTAATAGTAGTAGAACCTGATGGAAAGAATATAAAAAAAGAACAAATTCTAGATCTAAAAAGAAGTTTAATAATGTTACCAACATTTACTAAGAACAATATTTATATTATTAAGAATGCAGAAAAACTTAATGATTCTTCGGCAAATACGATGTTAAAGTTTTTAGAAGAACCTAATGATTTTGTAATTGGTTTTTTCATTACTAACAATGTAAATAATGTAATTGATACTATAAAAAGTAGATGTGAAATATTAAATATAAATTATACTTTAGAAGAAAATGTAGAAAAAGAAGAATATTTAAAGTATAATGAATGTGTTAAAAATTATATTATTAAAACTGAGGTAGAAAAAACAGAAAAGATTATGTATAATAGGCTTATCATTTTAAATGAATATACTGAAAAATTTGATATTGAAAATATATTTAAATTGATAACTTCTATTTATGAACATACTTTAAATAAGAAATTAGGAATAAATGCAGGAAAAGAAGTATATAAAGATTTTGAATTTTTAGAAAAAATTAGTATAAAAGGTTTAATAAAAAGAATTAACTTATTAACAGAGTTTTTAAATAATATAAAAACAAATGCAAATGTTGAATTATTAATGGATAAATATATTATAGAATTGAGTGATTTATATGAGTAAAATTTATGGAGTTGTATTTAAAGATGGGGGTAAAACCTTATATTTTAAATCTGAAAAAGAATTTGATGTTGATAACTACTGTATTGTTAACACGGATAAAGGTAATCAATTTGCTAGAGTAATTGAAGTTAATGTAAATAAAAATGTACCTGAAGATATAAAAGAAATACTTAGAAAAGCATCAGAAGAAGATTATAATCAACATTTAGATAACTTAAAAGAAGCTGCAGTTGCTTTTAAAAAGTGTGTTAGTTTAGTTAAAGAATTATCATTAAAAATGAATGTAATAAGTGCTCAATTTACTTTTGATCGAACTCAACTTTTATTTAATTTTATATCAGATGAACGAGTTGATTTTCGTGAACTTGCTAAAAAGCTTGCTTCTATATATCATACTAGAATTGAATTAAGACAAATTGGTGCAAGGGATAAAGCTCGTGAAATTGGTGGAGTTGGAGTTTGTGGACAAAAACTTTGTTGTAGTAGGTTTTTGGATCAAATAGATGCTGTAAGTATGAATATGGCTAAGAATCAAAATTTAGCACTTAATCCGAGTAAAATAAATGGTTGTTGTGGTAGACTTTTATGTTGCTTATCTTATGAGGATGAACAATATTATGAATCAAGTAAAACAATGCCTAATATAGGAAGTAGAATTAAAACTCCTTTAGGAGATGGACAAGTTATTAGTGTTGATGTATTAAATCGTAAATATAAAGCAATTGTAAATGGTGAAAAAGAGGAATTTACTGTAGATGAAAAATAATATTCCTGTAAAAAACGATTTATTTGATTATTTAGACAGGTATATATTCCAAATACCTAGTTTTTTTAAGTTCTCAGTAGATTCAATTCTTTTAGCAGAATATGTTGAAGTTTTTAAAAGTACCAAAAACATTTTAGATTTATGCACAGGAAATGCACCTATACCGCTTATTTTATCAAAGTATACAAGTGCTTCTATTACGTGTTTTGAGATTCAAGAAGTTGTAGCTAAGTTAGCGGAAGAATCTATAAAAGTAAATAATTTAGAAAACCAAATAACTTTAATAAATGATGATATAAAAAATATAAATAAATATTTTAAACCTGATGAATTTGATATTATAGTATGTAATCCACCTTATTTTGAATTTACAAATGACAAAAGTTTAAATAAAGTTTCTGAGTTATCTATAGCAAGACATGAAATAAAGATCAATTTAGAAGATATATTTAAAATAGTAAAAGATAATTTAAAATCAAATGGGACATTTTATATGATTCATAGACCAAATAGATTAGATGAGATTATAAATTATGCAACAAAATATAATGTATTTGTTAAAGAAATCCAGTTTATTTTAACTAATCCTTTAAAAGAAGCTAGTTTAGTAATTGTGAAATGTGTAAAAAATAGTAATAAAGGCTTGAAAATTAAAAAGAATGTTGATATAAGTAACTTAACTACTTATCAAGGAATGTTTAGAAAAGAGGTAAACCAATGAAATTAATAGTAGGATTAGGTAATCCACTTAAAAAGTATGATAATACACGACATAATGTTGGATTTAAAACGCTTGATGCTTATTTAGGTAATGTTAATTATCAAGAGAAGTTTAATGCTCTTTATTTAAAAAAAGAAGTAAATAATGAACAAGTTATATTTATTAAACCTCTTACTTATATGAATTTATCAGGTAATGCAGTAAGTGCTTTTGTAAATTATTTTAATATTGATATTAAAGATATTTTAATTATACAAGATGATTTAGATGAAGTAATTGGGACTTATAAACTAAAAACTAATAGTTCACATGGAGGACATAATGGTATAAAATCTATTATTGAACACCTTGGAACAAAAGACTTTGCTAGGTTAAAAGTTGGTATTAACAATGGACAAGTAAATGATGTAATTGATTTTGTGTTAAATAAGTTTAGTAAAGATGAGCTTAATATAATTGAATCGGAAATAAATATATTTAAAGAAATAATTGATTCATTTATAAGTTATGGAATAGATAAAACTATGAATGCTTATAATAAAAAATAGAGGGAATATGAATTTTTTTACAGAAAATTTTAAATATGAAAATGGGGCATCCATATCTGGTTTAACTGGTGAGTTAAACATTTTTTATTTGTTAAATTTATTAAAAGTAAGTAAAAAAAATATTTTAGTTGTAACTAGTTCTTTATATGAAGCTAATAAAATAAGTAATAGTTTAGCAACATATACAAGTGATTATTCTATTTTTCCAATGGATGACTTTTTATCTTCAATGATCGTTGCATCAAGTCCAGAGTTAAAATTTACAAGACTTGAAACAATAGATAAAATAAGTGATAAAAAACAAATAGTTATTACTAACTTAATGGGATATTTAAAGTATTTACCTTCAAAGGAATCAAAAAGTAATATATTAATTAAGAAAAATGATGTTATTAAAAGAGATGAATTAGTAAATAGTTTAGTAAGTCTTGGATATCACAGAGAGACTTTAGTAACTACAACTGGTGAATATGCAGTAAGAGGTTTTATTGTTGATGTTTTCTTAATTAATGAATCTCACCCGATAAGAATTGAATTTGATGGAAATGTAATTGAATCAATTAGATATTTTAGTGAAGACTCACAAATGTCTTTAAAAGAAACTGATGAATTACTTCTAAAACCAGTTGATGAAGTATTAAATGGAGAGTTTAATTCATTACTTGATTATTTGGGAGATACTATCGTAGTTTTTGTTGATAAAAATCAAATAGATGCATCATTTCTTAAATTAACTGAAGATATTTTTCAGTATAAAACGAATGAGAATATAAATGAAAACTTAATGTTTTCGTTAAATGAAATAAAGCCTAAAGAATTTATTAATTTAGATACATTTGAAAAAAGTGATAAAGGTTTTACTTATAGTTCTAAAGAATTAATTAATTATAAAGAAGATATGAATCGGTTAAAAGAAGATTATCTTTTATGGACTAGTAGTGGTAAAAAAGTATTTTTTTGTTTAACAAAAGAACGTGAAATAAAAATAATTAAAGATTTATTACCAGATGCTGTAATAATAAAACGTAATATTAATAAAGGATTTATTTTTTATGACTATGTATATATTAGTGAAAATGATATTGAAGAAACAAAACATGAAGTAACTAAATATAAAAAGAATTATTATGTTGGTAAGAAAATAAAAAATTATAATCAGCTTGAAATAGGGGATTATGTTGTTCATATTACTCATGGTATTGGTATATATAATGGTATTAAAACTTTAACTGTAAAAGGTATGAAGAAAGACTTTATTGAGATTTTATTTTTAGGTAAAGATAAAATTTATGTTCCGGTTGAAAAGATATCAACAATTTATAAATATTCTGGAAAAGATGGAAGTGCACCAAAACTTAATTCACTTAGTTCTAATACTTGGGAAAAAACTAAGAGATATATTGAAAGTAAAATAAAAGATATATCACGGGAGTTAATAAGGCTTTATAAAGAAAGAATTAATGTAGTTGGTGTAAGTTATAGAGATTATGAAGAAGAAGATATTTTTGGAAGTACTTTTAGTTATGAGCTTACTAAAGATCAAAAAAAGTCAATTAATGATATAAATAATGATTTAAAAAGTAGTCATCCAATGGATCGTTTACTTTGTGGTGATGTTGGTTTTGGTAAAACAGAAGTAGCACTTAGAGCTATCTTTAAAACTGTACTTAATAACTATCAAGTTATGTATTTATGTCCGACAACTATTCTTTCTAAACAACAATATTTAGTTGCAAAAGAAAGATTTAAAGACTGGCCTATTGAAATAGCGTTATTAAATCGTCATGTAAGTGGAAAGGATGCTAAAAAAATATTAGATGATTTAAAGAGTGGTAAGATAGATATTATATTTGGAACTCATAGACTTTTAAGTGAAGATGTTTTATTTAAAAGACTTGGTTTATTAGTAGTAGATGAAGAACAAAGATTTGGAGTTACCCACAAAGAAAAGATAAAAACTTATAAGACAGATGTTAATGTTTTAACTCTTAGTGCAACACCAATTCCAAGAACTTTAAAAATGGCGATGTCAGGACTTAGGGATTTATCTGTTATTGATACACCACCAGTAAATAGATACCCAGTTCAAACTTATGTTATTAAGGAAGATGACTTAATAATAAAAGATGCTATATATAAAGAATTATCTAGAAATGGTCAAATATTTATTTTATATAATAAAATTGAATCTATTGAAAAGACAATGAATCATATAAAGAAGCTTGTACCTGATGCTAAAGTTATATTTGCTCATGGAAAGATGGATAAAAATGAACTTGATGATATAATGATAGATTTTGTTGATAGAAAGTATGATATTTTAATTTGTACTACTATTATTGAAAGTGGTATTGATATACCTAATGTTAATACTTTAATTATATATGATGCTAATAACTTTGGACTTAGTCAACTTTATCAAATACGTGGTAGAGTTGGAAGAAGTAATAAGATTGCTTATGCTTATTTACTTTATAAACCTAATAAGATATTAACTGAAATTGCAGTAAAAAGACTTAATACAATAAAAGATTTTACTGAGCTTGGTAGTGGTTATAGAATTGCGATGAGGGATTTAAGTATCCGTGGATCTGGTGATATATTTGGGGCTTCTCAAGCTGGTTTTGTTGATTCTATTGGATTATCTTTATATATGAAAATGATTGAAGATGAAATGAAAAGACAACGTGGTGAAGAAGTAGTAGAAGAAACTGATATTGCTTCTTTAATAAATGTTGAAACTCATATAAGTGATGAATATACAAGCGATGAAGATATTAAAATTGAAATACATCAAAAGATAAATGAAATAGATTGTTATGAGAAATTATTAGAAATAAAAAATGAATTAGAAGATAGATTTGGTAAAATAAGTGAAGAAGTTTTAGTTTATATGTACGAAGAATGGTTTGAAAAGTTAGCTTTAAAATATAACATTACTAATGTAGTTCAAAATGAACGTTATATTGAAATAGAATTACCTGTAAATATTTCCCGGGAAATAAAAGGTGATAAATTATTATTTGAAGCATTTTCAATATCAAAGTATTTTAATATTAAATATCGTAACAATAAAATAATAATTACTTTATATTATAAAGAACTTGATAAACACTTATATTTTATATAGTTAAATTACTTGATTCTATTTTATAAAGTATAAATTATAAGTTATTACCCAAAATAGTATTAGAATTAGGAGTGAATTATTTGAAAAGTACTGGAGTAACAAGAAAAATAGATGAATTAGGTAGAGTTGTTATACCTAAAGAAATAAGAAGAAATTTAGAAATAAGAGATGGAGAAAATTTAGAAATATTTATTGATAATGATTCCGTTATATTAAAAAAACATTATCAGATGCATAGTAGTGAAGAACTTAGTAATAAATTATGTAATATGGTATCTAATATAATTGATGTAAGTATCTTAATAAGTGATCAAGAAAAGATTATATCAAGTAGTAATAATTTAATAAATTTGATTAATAAAAAACTTGATAAAAAGGTGATTCAGTTAATTGATAATAGAGAGATTTATGAAAGTAATAGTTTAGAAAAAATAAAGTTTAATGATGTAGAAATAGAAGGATACTATAATATAGTTCCGATTATATCTTCAACTGATTCAATAGGTGTAGTAATAATTATTTCTAAAATGAAAGATAATTATATTAAATATGCAGAGATTATTTCTAAAATTTTATCAGAAAAAATAGATATTGGTTGATAAATAATAAAACACGTGATAAAATACGATTAATTAGCGATGAAGAAAAGAGTAAATATTAATACTTTTTATAGAGAAGTCTTGGTTGGTGAAAAAGATTAAGTTAGATATTGAACATGGTTTTGGAGCTAAATCGGAATAATTACCGTTATATAAATAAGTGCATGATAATCATGAATTAAGGTGGTACCGCGGAGTAATACTTCGTCCTTAGTTTATGATTTTTTTTTGGAGGATTTTATGGAAAGATATTTTGAAAAAGTAAGTAAAAATGAATTTATTAAGAGTATTGATAATGATACTACTTTATATGATGCTTATAGTTTACCTAAAAGAGCGACTAGTACTAGTGCTGGATATGATTTTTTTGCTATAAAAGATTATGTATTAATGCCTGGAGATATTGTGAAAATTCCGACTGGAGTTAAAGCTAAATTTTTAAGTGATGAAGTACTTTTAATAGTAGTAAGAAGTAGTATGGGTTTTAAGTACAATGTTCGAATGTGTAATCAAGTGGGTGTCATTGAATCTGATTATTACAATAATATTAATAATGAAGGACATATGTATGTTGCTCTTCAAAATGAAGGGGATAAAGTATTTAAGATTAATAAGGGGGATGCTTTTGCTCAAGGTATTTTTATGAAGTTTCTAACGTGTGGAGATGAAGTAAAAGAAAAAAGAGTAGGCGGATTAGGAAGTACAAGTAAGAAAGAAGGAAAAGAAAATGAATAAAAAATTTTATATAACTACACCAATATATTACCCAAGTGCTAATTTTCATATTGGACACTGTTACACGACTATTATAGCGGATGCTATAGCAAGGTATAAAAGAATAAATGGATATGATGTATTTTTTCAAACAGGAACTGATGAACATGGTGGAAAAATTGCAAATAAAGCACAAGAAGCAGGAGTTACTCCAAAAGAATATGTTGATGAAATAATACTTAATGCTAAAGATTTATGGGATAAACTTAATATCTCTTATGACTTTTTTATCAGAACTACTGATGATTTTCATGTATTAGGAGTTCAAAAAATATTTACTCAATTATATGAAAAAGGAGAAATATATAAAGGAAACTATAAAGGTTTATATTGTGTTCCATGTGAATCTTTTTGGACTAATTCTCAATTAGTTGATGGAAAATGTCCAGATTGTAATAGAGAAGTAAAAGAAGTTACTGAAGAAGCATACTTTTTTAGATTATCTAAATATCAAGATAAATTAATTAAACTTTATGAAGAAAATCCTAAGTTTATATTACCAATTTCTAGAAAAAATGAATTAGTAAACAATTTTATTAAACCAGGGCTTGAAGATTTATGTGTCTCAAGAACATCTGTTAAATGGGGAATACCTGTTGAGTTTGACCCTGATAATGTTATTTATGTTTGGATTGATGCTTTATCAAATTATATTACATCTTTAGGTTATCCTGATGTTGATAATGAATTATTCAAAAAATATTGGCCAGCTGATTTACATTTAGTTGGAAAAGAAATAACAAGATTTCATGCTATTATTTGGCCGGCTTTATTAATGGCTTTAGATTTACCTTTACCAAAACAAGTTTTTGGACATGGTTGGCTTGTAATAAATGGTGGTAAAATATCTAAATCTTTAGGTAACTACCAAGATCCAAGAATATATATTGATAAATATGGAGTAGACGCTGTTAGATACTTTGTTTTAAGAGAAGTACCTTTTGGGTCTGATGGAAACTTTTCAGAAGAAGCTATGATTAATCGAACTAATTCAGACCTTGTAAATAATTTAGGTAACTTAGTAAATAGAACAATTACTATGAGTCATAAATATTTTGATGGATTAGTAAATAACCCTAAAGTTAATGAAGAGCTTGATAATGAATTAATTAAAGATGCTGAGAATTTATACATAGAAGTTGATAAAAAAATGGAAGACTATAAAGCAAATGAAGCATTAGAGTTAATATTTGATTTATTAAGAAAATGTAATAAATATATAGATGAAACAGCTCCTTGGATACTTGCAAAAGATGAAACTAAAAAAGAAAGACTTGAAACTGTTTTATATAATGTACTTGAAACTATTAGAATATCTGCTATATTACTAGCTCCTTTTATTAATGAAACTAGTGATAATATATTAAATCAACTTAATACAAATGTAAGAGATATTGAATCAATTAAGAAGTTTGGTAATTTAGAATCTAATATAAAACTTAATAACCCAGTTATATTATTTAATCGAATTGATAGCCATGAATAATTTTTTTGTTGATACGCATGCCCATCTTTTTAAAGAGTATTTATCTGATATTGATGAAATTATAGATAATGCTAAACAAAATAATGTTAACTATATAGTTAATAGTGGATGTGATGATAAAACAAACAAAGAAGTAATGGAAAGTATTAAAATTAACCATATATTTGGTACTATTGGAATACATCCTGAGGCTGTTCTTAGTTACAAACTTGAAGATATTCAGTTTATAAAAGATAATATTAATAATAAAAAGGTTATTGCAGTAGGCGAAATAGGGCTTGATTATCACTTTAGTAAAGATCAAAAAGAAGAACAAAAAACTTTGTTTGAAACTATGTTAAAGATTGCTGAAGATAATAATCTACCTGTAGTAATTCACTCAAGAGATGCAACAGAAGATACCATTAATATATTAAAAAAATATAAAGTAAAAGGTGTAATTCATTCATTTAGTGGTAGTTTAGAAGTTGCTAATATTTATATAAATATGGGGTATATGCTAGGTATAAATGGTGTATCTACATTTAAAAATACAAATCTATTAGAAACATTAAAAAATATTGATATTAGTAATATAGTACTTGAAACTGATACACCATATTTAACTCCAGTTCCTTATCGAGGAATGAAAAATGAACCAAAAAATATTATTGAAATTGCTAAAAAATTATCCCTATTTCTAGGCATCTCTTTAAATGATTTAGCAGAAGTTACCAACAAGAATATAAGCAAAATTTTTGACAAAATCGTTATTTGATGGTATAATTCTTTTATCCAATTGAGGTGGAAAAATGAAAAATGTAATCAATTATTCGATTCGCATTTTATTAATAGTAATTGTA
>JAVXUB010000003.1:6061-15555 GCA_036642315.1 Bacilli bacterium | reverse complement strand
CAAATAGAAGGAATAAAAGTAATAAATATTATAGATTTCTTATTAAATTAACAATCAAAAAAGGAACAAGTATTAAAACTCGTTCCTTTTTTTATTTCAAATATTTATTAAATTCTTTAAATTCTGGTCCATCACTTAAATTAGATTTATCTAATTCTTCTAATAAGTTTCTTTGTTTTCTGTCAAGCTTTGTAGGTGTAATAATATTAATTATTGCATACATATTACCTTTTGACATACTATTAGGCTCTTTAACGCCTTTTCCTTTAAGCTTTAATTTAGTATAATTTTGAGTTCCAGGTTTTATTTCTAATAAAACATTACCATACAATGTAGGTATTTCTTTTTTAACTCCAAGAGATGCCTCAGTTATTGTAGTAGGTACTTCTAAATAAATATCTTCTCCATGTCTTTCATATAAAGGATGTTTTTTTATAACAAACTCAATATAAATATCTCCGGCAGGTCCCCCATTTTTCCCACTTGATCCTTTACCACTAAGTTTTAATTGGTAACCATCATCTACACCCTCAGGTATTGTAACAGTTAAAGTCTTAGTTTTTAAAACAATTCCTTTTCCATTACATACATCACATTTTTCTTCAAAACTTTTTCCAACTCCACGACATTCAGGACAAGTTTTTTGTGTTTGCATATAACCAAATATAGTTTGTTGTTGTTCTAAAACACGACCTGCTCCATTACAAGTTTTACAAGTCTTTTCATTAAATCCACCTTTTCCATTACATGCAGAACAAGTAGTATTAAGTTCAAGTTTTATATCTTTTTCACAACCAAAAATTGCTTCTTCAAAAGTTAGATTTAAAACAATTCTAGAATCAGGTCCAGCTTCACGAGATTTGCCGCTACTATTTCCTCGTCCTCGACCAAATCCTCCAAAACCACTAAAGCCACCGCCAAATAAATCATTTAAAATATCATCTAAATTGATATCTCCAGCATCAAAGCCACCGAAGCCACCAGCTCCAGCTCCGCCACCACCATTTTGAAAAGCAGCATGTCCAAATTGATCATATTGTTTTCTTTTTGATTCATCAGATAAAACGGAATAAGCTTCACCTATTTCCTTAAATTTTTCATCTGCTCCAGCATTTTTATTAATATCGGGATGATATTCTTTAGCAAGCTTTCTAAAAGCTCTTTTTATTTCATCATCACTTGCAGTTTTACTAACTCCAAGTATTTCATAATAATCTTTTTTATCCATTAAACTTCACCATCTACTATTCTTTCTAATTCTTCTAACTTTTCATTAAACATCTTAAATGCTTTATCAAGTGCATCACTTTTAGTCATGTCTATTCCGACACTTTTAAGAATATCTAAAGGATAATTACTTCCCCCAGCACTTAAAAACTTCTTATAATTTTCTTTCATTTCATTATTACCACTTAATAATTCACTTGCAATAGTAAGTGCACTAGCAAGTCCAGTTGCATATTTATAAACATAAAAAGGCGTATAAAAATGTGGTATTCTCGACCATTCATAACGAATAGATTCATCACTTACAACATTTTTACCATAATATAATTTATTTAATTCATAATAAGTATTACATAATTCATCACTTGTAAGTGGTATTTCAGAAATAAATTTATTATATACTATTTTCTCAAATTCAGCAAACATAGTTTGTCTATAAATAGTAGTTCTAAACTTATCTAAAAAATTAGTTAAATAAATTATTTTTTCATCTTTACTTTTTGCATTTTTATAAAAATAATCATCTACTAAAACTTCATTTACAGTTGATGCTATCTCTGCTAAAAATATCGGATAGTTAGCATCAACAAAAGTATTATTTTTATTAGAATAAAATGTATGCATTGCATGACCTAACTCATGAGCAAGTGTACTAACGGAATCAAGCGTATTATCAAAATTAATTGATACATACGGATTATATCCGTAACTTCCCCATTGGTAAGCTCCACTTTTTTTAAATTCATTTGGATAAATATCTATCCATTTATCATTAAAAGCATGTTCTAAATCTAATAAATAATTACTTCCAAGAGGTTTTAGTGCTAAAAACAAATGCTTTTTAGCATCATCAAAACTAATATCTTTATCTTCTTTTTCTACTAAATCTACATAGATATCATACATATGTTGCTTTTTACCTAAACACTTATTTCTGACTTTCATATATTTATCCATTAAATATATATTATCATGAACTTTATTAATTAAATTATCATAAACATCTATTTCTATTGCATCACTATATAAACTTTGTTCAAGTGGACTATTAAAACCTCTTACTTTGCTATAAAAGAAATTTTCTTTTATAGATCCAAGAAAAGATGCTGAAATAGTATTATTAAACTTTTTAAAATAACTATACATCTTATTAAAAGCATCTTTTCTAACACTTCTTACATTACTACCCATATATTTTATATAGTTTGCTTGAGTTAATTTAACTTTTTTACCAGATTCATCTTTAATAAAACCTAAATCAATATCAACATTATCCATATTATTAAATACATCAAATGGTGTTCCAAAAGCATTAGTAGCTTCTGCTATAATTTTTTCTTCACATTCACTTAAAGAATATTTTTGATATCTAAACATTTTTTCTAACATAAATTCATATTTCTTAAATTCATTATTTTCTTTTATATATTCTTTAACGGTATCATAACTAGTACTTAATATTTCACTAGATACAAAAGATAAATTAGATGTAATAGAATCATTTAATGAATCAACTGAGTTTTTTAAATTCTTTCCATATGTATCAGCCATATCTTGATAATAATAAAGATATGCATATATATAAAGACCTTCAAATAAAATACTTAGCTCTTCATCAACTTTTAAATAAGTAAGAAAAGTATCACTACTTTTCATAATGTTACTTTTCATATCCTTAATTTCATTAACTAAACTAATTACTTTATTTCTTTTATCTAAAAAATCTTCTTCATCTTTAACCATTTTAGTTAAATCCCATTTATATTTATTATCTATTTCATTTCGTTTTTTTTCCATATTCACCCTTTAACCTATTAAAGGTTCTAGTTTCCTAGAACCTAATAGTTTATTTCTTTTCTTCGTAAGTAGCATCTTCTACTTTTTCACTTTTTTCTTCTTTTGTTTCATCTTCTGCAGACTCAGTTTTTGCTTGTTCATATACCTTTGCAGATAAGTCCATGGCAACTTTAGTTAATTCTTCAGTTTTCTTCTTAATATCTTCAACATCAGTTCCTTCAATTGATTTCTTAAGTTCACTAATTAATTCTTCTGCCTTAGTTTTATCTTCTGCACTTACTTTTTCTCCTAAATCAACTATTGCTTTTTCAGTAGAGAAAATCATTGCATCAGCATTATTTCTTACTTCAGATTCTTCTTTTTTCTTTTCATCAGCTTCTTTATTAGCTTCAGCTTCTTTAACCATCTTTTCAATTTCATCATCACTTAAACTAGTAGAAGATGTAATTGTAATTGATTGTTCCTTACTTGTTCCTAAATCTTTAGCTTTTACATTAACTATACCATTTGCATCAATATCAAAAGTTACTTCAATTTGAGGTACTCCTCTTCTAGCAGGTGGTAAATTAGTTAATTGGAAATTTCCAAGTGTCTTATTATCTCCAGCCATTGGACGTTCTCCTTGTAAAACATGTACATCTACAGCTGGTTGATTATCTACTGCAGTAGAAAATACTTGTGATTTACTAGTTGGAATAGTTGTATTTCTTGGAATTAATACTGTCATTACATTACCAAGTGTTTCAATACCAAGTGAAAGTGGTGTAACATCAAGTAAAACTATATCATCAACTTCTCCTGTTAAAACTCCACCTTGAATAGCAGCACCCATTGCTACAACTTCATCAGGATTTACTCCTTTATTTGGTTCTTGTCCTAATTCTTTTTTAACTAAATCTTGAATATAAGGTATTCTAGTAGATCCACCTACTAATATAACTTTATCAATATCTTTAGTTTTTAATTTAGCATCTTTTAAAGCTTTTCTAACTGGTTCAAGTGTTGAATCAAATAAATCACGGCATAAATCTTCAAATTTAGCTTTTGATAAACTAATTTCCATATGAAGTGGTCCTTCATTACTTTGTGTAATAAAAGGTAAACTTATTTGAGCATTAGTTACACCAGATAAATCTTTTTTAGCTTTTTCAGCAGCATCTTCAATTCTTTGAAGTGCCATTCTATCTTTTGATAAATCTACTCCATGTTCTTTTTTAAATTCATCAACTAAATAATCAGTTATACGTTTATCAAAGTCATCTCCACCTAAACGGTTATTACCACTTGTAGATTTAACTTCAAATACACCTTCACCAATATCTAGAATTGAAACGTCGAATGTTCCACCACCTAAGTCATAAACAAGTATAGTTTGTAACTTTTCTTGTTTATCAAGTCCATAAGATAAAGCTGCAGCAGTTGGTTCATTAATTATTCTTTCAACTTCTAAACCAGCAATTTTACCAGCATTCTTAGTTGCTTGACGCTCAGCATCATTAAAATATGCAGGAACTGTAATAACTGCTTTAGTTACTTTTTCACCAAGATATGCCTCAGCATCACTCTTAAGTTTTCCTAATATTTTTGCACTAATTTCCTCAGGTGACCAATCTTTTTCATTAGCCTCTACCTTTGCATTAGTACCCATTTTTCTTTTAATTGAAGAAATAGTATTTTTTACATTAGTTACTGCTTGTCTTTTAGCAACTTCTCCAACTAATTCTTCATCCCCTTTAAATGCTACTACAGATGGAGTTGTTCTATTTCCTTCTGCATTTGGGATAATTTTTGGTTCTCCCCCTTCAAGAACTGCAACACAAGAGTTTGTAGTTCCTAAGTCAATTCCGATTATTTTACTCATATTTTTCAAATCCTTCCTTCTTTTATTCGCTAACTTTAACCATTGCTACGCGAATTATTTTATCTTTATATGAATATCCTTTTTGTAATACTTCGATTACTTTATTTTTTTCTGTTCCTTCTACTTTATCAGTTAAAACAGCTTCCATAATGTTAGGATCAAAGTCTTTATTTAAACAATCAAGTTCTTTAACTTCTAAACTATTCATTATTCCTAAAAGGTTTGTATAAATCATTTTAAAACCACTTAAGAATTTTGATAAATCATCAGTTAAATCACTATCATCAAGCTTTATTGCTCTTTCAAAATTATCAATTATATCAAGAAGTTTTATAACAAGTGCTTCTCCATCATATTTATAAAGTTTACTTATTTCTTCTTCATTTCTTCTTTTCATATTTTGCATTTCTGCACTTAGTCTTAATATTTTATCATTTAATTTTGCATTTTCTTCTGTTACTTTACTATCATCTTTCTTTTTTTCTACTTTTTTACCCTTTACCTCCTTAACTTTAGTTTTACCAGTAATCTCATTACTTTTCTTTTTCTCTTCCACTATTCTTCCTTTCTGGATTCAATTGCATCATCTACATATTTAAGTAATCCCATAATTCTTTGATAATCCATTCTCTTAGGTCCAATAACTGCAATAGTTCCTTCTTCACCGTTAATTTTATATTTTTTTCTTATAACAGTAACTTCTGGATCAAATTCATTTTCTTCCCCAATATAAATCTTTATCTCTTCATCATCATTATCTTTATTATGTTCAATTTTTTTAATAAATGATAAATCCTCTAACTTATTTGCAAGTCTTTTCATTTCTGTAACATTATTGTATTCTGGCTGATCAAATATTTTTGTTCTTCCACTTACATGTACATTATTAGTACTTACAAAATCATTAAATGCATCATAAAATATGTTATATACAGTTTCATACTGAACTATTTGTTTTTTAATAATTGGTTTTATTTCTAACTCCAATCTTTCACTTACTTTGTTTATTGGTGTCCCTACTAACATTTTATTAATAAGTTCACTAGTTTTAAGTAATTCTTTAATATCAGTATTATCATTTAAAGTAAATATCTTTTTTTCAACATTTCCTTTATCCGTACATACTACCGCTACTACTTGATTGTTTTCAAGAGCAATAATATTTACTTGTAATAACATATTATCTTCACTTGCACTACCTAAGACTACGCTTGTATAATTAGTTATTTCACTAATTATTTCCATGCATTTCGTTATTGCATCAGATAACTGTAATTCATTATTAGCAAATATAGTTTGAAGTTTTAACATATCTCGACCATTTAACTTTTCAGGTTCCATTAACTTTTCAACATAATATTTATACCCTTTTTCACTAGGCATTCTACCACTACTTATATGACTTTTTTCAATAAGTCCAAGTCCTTCTAAGATAACCATTTCATTTCTTATAGTAGCACTTGAACAATTAAACTTATCACATAAAGCTTTTGACCCTACTGGTTTAACAGTTTTGATGTATGTTTCGACAATCTCTTTTAAAAGATTATTTTGTCTTTCATCCATAACATATCTCCTATTTAGCACATCATTTTTCTGAGTGCTAAATTCATTATAATAGTATGCTTAGCACTTGTCAATATATAACTGCTAATTTCACAAAACTTTTACAATCCATAAAAAAACTATTAAAATATAACAATAAAGCATTATAAATTAATAGTTTTAATTTTTTTATATAGCTTCATTTTGAATTTTTAATACACCTGTAAAGGTCCTTCCAGCATTTTCAGATTGATTACTTGATAAGTTAACAAAAGTTAATTTAAAATTCCAAGTTTGAGTAGTTGCTGTAGTATTTGCAGTTATAAAATAATTTTCTGCAATTTTTACAACACCTGTCTTAGTAGTTACATCAAATCCAGTAACAGCACCAGTATTAATATAAGTAAGTCCTGGAATAGAAGTAACTACTGCACCAGTTGGATCTGTTATAGTTAAAATTAGTTCAGGAGTCGCAGTTGCACCAGTTGTATATATGTAATTATTGGTTTTTATATCTAGTCCTATATTATAAGTATAAGATGCGGTATTAGTATTATTATTTGCTATAAGCTTTGCAGACCCAGTGGTAGTTGCATTTAAACTTGCTCCAGTCGGAATAAAATTTTGTTGAGTAGCAACTACACTTAAATCTCCGCCTGTTTCAAAAGTAAGTGAATCGGTAGTTTTAGATAATGTGCCAATGTTAGATCTTGCTCCAGGACCAATTAGTCCCTTAAAAAACGCATAAGTAATTCCAACACTTATAACTATTAAAAGTAAAACACCCACTACCATATAAAATGTTGACTTTTTCTTTTCTTTCACTACATTATTTTCCATAACATTAACACCAATCCTCTAATAACTTTAGTTTATCAAATAATTAAAATTAATTCAATCTTTATAAAGCTTTTATTTCTCTATTAGTTTTATTTATTTTATTTTCTATATTAACTCTTTGAACTAAAAATAACATACCTAAGACATTTACAGTAAAACTACCTCCATAACTAAGAAGTGGAAGTGGTACTCCTGTTAAAGGAATAAGTGCTAAAACCCCCATTAAATTCACAAGTATGTGAAGTGTTAAAAACCAAAATGTTCCATAAGCAATAACCGAACAACGTAAATTTTCCGATTCTTTTGCAATTTTTAAAATTCTATAAAGCATGAATACATAACCAAGTACTACTAATACACCAGTTATTAAACCAAGTTCTTCAACAATTATTGGAAATATAAAGTCTGTATGGCTTTCTGGTAAATATAAATACTTTTGAGTAGATTTACCAAGCCCTACTCCTAAAATATGACCATTATTAATTGCAATAAAACCATTACATACTTGATACCCAGTTTCTTCTGTGTATCTTTGACATGGTTCCTGAAAATTTAATCTTTTTAACTGCATACTATTTAATATTTCTTGACCTGAATAAACAAAAACAACAACGCCTATTACAATGGCTACCCCCATTACTTTTATTACTTTTAACATATTACTTTTAACAGTAGGAATACTAATAAAAGTTAAAAAAACAATACCAGCAATAATAGCAGCTCCACCTAAATCGGGTTGCATTAAAACTAAACCTGTAATAATAACTCCAAATACAAGAGGAACAAGGTAAGCATAAATATTTTTTACTTTGTTTTTCTGCATACTACTATAAAATATTGCTGAAAAAACAATTAAAATTGATTTAGCAAATTCACTAGGTTGTAAACTAAAAAAACCTAAATCAAACCAACTTATAACATTATTAGTAAGTTTTCCTTTAACAAAAAGTAAAGCAAGAGTAACTATAATTCCTATTACAGCAGGTAGTGCAATATTTTTATATTTTCTAGTAGGAACAGTTAAAATAATAAAAATACCCACAAAAAAAGATACACCTATAAATATAGCTTGTCTAATAAAAAAATGATAAGTTGGAACATGGTAGCGAATTACAGCAGAAACACTAGAAGCACTATAAATCATTATTAAACCAAGCACACTAAAAATTATTGTAATAACAAATAAAGGCACATCTATTTTTGAAAATAATTTTCGCATTTTTCTATTCACCTAAACCAATATTATCACAAAAGACATCTTTTTTTAATTATTTTCAAGAAAATAGGTTTTTTTAATGTCAAAACATGACTAGTTGGAGTAAGTTATAGTAGATACATAAAGGAGGTTATAATATATGTATTATTATGGAAATAATGGTTACTATGGTGGTAACTATGGGAATTATAATTCATCTCCTTGCTGTGGTAACTATGCAGGATATACAAGTGGTGGCGGAACTGGTGCAGCAATATGGATTGTATTATTTATTTTACTAGTTATCATACTAGGTGCAGGAATGTGGAATAACAATAACAATAACTGCAATAACGGATGTAATAATTAATTACATTCACTTAAACTAGCAAAAAAGAAGAAAACTCTTTAAAAACTGTTTTCTTTTCTTTTTGGCACTTTTGCAATTTTTAAAAAAATATGATAAAATTTAAATCGGTGGTGAAGTTTGATGAATATACCAAAAATTAATGTAATAAACGAAAAAAATAAATTATTAAGAACTATTAGTGTAGATACAACATTTCCAGTTTCTAAAGAATATCAAGAAATGTGTAAAAATATGATTAAGTATTTAGAAATATCTCAAAATGAAGAAATTGCAAAAAAATGTGATTTAAGAGCTGGTATGGGTCTTGCTTTTATTCAAGTTGGAATTAATAAAAGAATTTTTGTTATTGCGTATGAAGATGAAGATACTAAAACTTTTGATGAATATATTATAATTAATCCAAAAATCATAAGTCAAAGTGAAGAACTAGTCTTTGTAGGTGAAGGTGAAGGCTGTTTAAGTGTTGATCGTGCAGTTGAAGGAATTGTCCCAAGACATGCAAGAATTACCCTAGAATATTATGATTTTGAAGGAAATAAAAAAACAATGCGAGCACGTGAAGAACTTGCAATAGCATTCCAACATGAAATAGATCATTTAAATGGAATTCTATTTGTCGATAAAATTGATAAAAAAAATCCATTTAAGAATATTGAAAA
>JAVXUB010000003.1:0-5961 GCA_036642315.1 Bacilli bacterium | reverse complement strand
TTCTAACTTTGCACTAACAATTTTTGATACACCAGACTCTTGCATTGTTATTCCATAAAGTGTTTCAGCATATTCCATCATTCTTTTTTTATGAGTTATTAATATAAATTGGCTTTTGCTTTTCTCGCTATTTAAGTATTTACCAAACATATCGACATTTACTTCATCTAAAGCAGCCTCAGCCTCATCTAAAATAACAAAGGGAGACGGTTTAACCTCTAGCATTGCAAATAGTAAGACAATAGCAGTTAACGCTTTTTCACCACCACTTAAAGAAGAAGTTGAATTAATTTTCTTTCCAGGAGGAGAAGCTATAATCTCAATCCCTGTATTAAGTAAATCTTCTGGATCACTTAATTTTAATTCTCCAAAACCACCTTTAAACATAAGTTTAAATATTTTACTATACTCTATTTTTATTTTATCAAAAGTAGTTTTAAACTTACCTACCATTATTTCATCCATCTCAGTAATAATATTTTTTAACTCATTACTAGATTTTTCTAAATCATTTCTTTGATTAAACAAAAACTCATATCTTTTATTAAGTCGATCAAACTCATTAATAGAACCAATATTAACTTCCCCTAAACTTTGCATTTCTTTTTTTAAAATTCCAACTTTTTCACGAGCTATAGAAGAATCCATATCAAGTGAATAAGTAACACTAGCATATTCATAAGTTAAATTATATTCATCACTTAAATTAACCAGTAAATTATCAAGTTTTGATTCACTCTTCGCAATCAAAATTTCTTTATTTTTAAGTTCATTAGATAAACTATTATAGTTACTATTACTTTCTCTATATTTTCTTTCTAATATATTTATTTCATCAACTAAATCATTTTTTTCATTTACAAGTTGTTTTATTTCTTTTTCTATTAATTCTTTTTCTTTACTAACTTGATTAATATTTTCAAGTAACATAACTAACTTATCACTTAGTTTATTACTAACTAAATCATCTAATCCATTAAGTTCACTTATCTTTTCTTTATAAGTATCCATATACCTACTTAATGCAGTTTTTTTATTAAAAAGTTCATCACTTAATAAAGAAATATATTTATTAACAACATTACCTTTTTCTTCTAAATCATCTATTTTTTTATTAAACTCAAATATATCATTATTTAAAACATTCATATCAATTTTTATATTATTAAAGTCATCCTTTAATTTATTAAGTTCATTCTTTTCATTTATTTGATTACTTTTCTTACTAGTACCACCAGTAATAGATCCTCCTACATGTAATATTTCACCATCAAGTGATACTACTCTATATTTATAATCAATTAATTTACCAATGACACTAAGAGTTAAAGCATCTTTTACTACTATGACATTACCTAATTGATTTTCTATTATATTTTGATACTTTATATCATACATAACTAAATTAGATAAAACTCCAATAAAACCTCTTATATTTTTAATTTCTCTTATAACTGTATCACTTATTGTTCTTCCCTTTATAATATTAAGTGGAAAAAAAGTCGCTCTACCTAGTTTATTTTCTTTTAAAAAGTTAATAGCTTCAATTGCAGCATCATCAGACTCAACAACTACAAAATTTTTATTAAATCCAAGAGCAGTATCAAGTGCTAAAGAAAATTCATCGCTTACATCAATAATCTTCCCTATTGTATTATGTATTCCCTTAAGCCTTGGATTATTTATTATGTTTCTAACAGATACAGGAGATAAAGAATCATTCATAATATTATTTTCAAGTATTTCAGTTTTATTTTCTAATATAAAACTTTGTTTACTTAATTCTTGTAATTTATTACTAGCATTACTTCTCTTAACTTTAAACACTAATAATTTATCTTTTACTTCTTCTCCTCTTTTTTTCTCATCCATGATGTTTTTTTCAATTTCATTTACTTCACGAGTTATAATATCAATATTTTTCTTAATACTTAATTCTTCTTCTTTTAATTTAACTAAGTTACTATCTACATTATTAGTATTAACTTCATACTTTTGTCTTTCTAAAGTAATTTGTTTTTCACTAGATAACTCACTTAATTTTTTAGTTAAACTTAGTAACTTTTCTTTAGCATTATTTACTTTATCTTCAAGCTCTAAATTACTCAGTTTTAACTTTTCTAACCTAGATTCATCTTCAATATTTTTAAAATTATTTAAGTTACTTTTTAGTATTTCTACTTCACTTAAATTAATTTTATACTCTGTATTTATTTCATTTATATCTTTACAAATAAGTGCTATATCAATACTTTCTAATTCTGTTTTTAAAAGTAAATATTTCTTTGCAACTTCACTTTGTTTTTTAAGTGGTGTTACACTTTTAGATAACTCATCTATTATAAGCTTTATTCTAAGCATATTCTCTTCAGTTTTTTCAAGTTTTTTTAAACTTTCTTCTTTTCTTCTTTTATATTTTAAAACTCCAGCTGCACTTTCAAATATTATTCTTCGTTCACTTGCTTTACTATTAACTATATCTGCAACATTTCCTTGACTGATAATGTTAAATGCTCCACTTCCTGCTCCACTTTCAATAAATAAATCAGTTATATCTTTTAATCTTACTTTTAAATTATTTAAGTAATATTCATTTTCTCCAGTTGAATATACTATTCTTTTAATTTCAACTTCATTAAATTCACTATTTAAATATTTATCGCTGTTATCGAATGTAAGTGCGACTAATGCTCTTTTTAAGGGAGGTCTAGAGTCAGATCCACTAAAAATTACATCAGACATTGCACTGGATCCTCTTAATGACTTAATTGATTGTTCTCCTAAAACCCAGCGTACAGCATCAACTATATTACTTTTTCCAGACCCATTAGGTCCAACAATCCCAGTAATACCAGGATTTATTTCTAAATCAAGTTTATCAGCAAAAGATTTAAATCCTTGTGCTCTAATACTTTTTAAATACATATAAACCCCTTATCTAGCACTTTTACTATAAGCATCAAATGCTGCTTTTTGTTCTGCTTCTTTCTTACTTTTTCCAGATCCACGTCCATAAATAATATTATCAACTTTTACAATTACTTCAAAAACTTTATTATGAGCCCTACCAGTTTCTCTAACAAGTTCATACACTAAAGACTTTCTATCTGTTTGAACATATTCTTGTAACATAGTTTTATAATCCATATTAAAATTAGTATCTTCATTTATATAAGGTACCATTATGTCTTCAATATACTTTTTAGCAGTATTAAAGCCTAAATCTAAATATATAGCTCCAATAACAGCTTCAAAAACATCAGCAATTATCGTATCATTTAAATTATGTAACTGACCATTACCTAAAATTATTTCTTTATCTAACCCAATTTTTTTAGCATATGTAGATAATGCAGCCTCACACACATAACTTGCTCTATGTTTAGTCATATCCCCTTCCATATAATTTGTATTACGAAAAAAATATTCACTAGAAACAAGTTCTAAAACAGCATCTCCTAAAAATTCAAGTCTTTCATAGTTTTCAACACCCTTATGTTCATTTGAATAACTACTATGAGTTAAAGCTGTTTTTAATAAATTATCATCCTTTATATTAATGTTAAATTTCTTTAAAAATTCCATATTATCAATCCAATCTCACTCATTATACCAAACTTTACCTAAAATTAAAATGAAATACTTTATATTTCATTTTCAATATCTTATTTATTTTTTACTTACTTCAATTATCTTATTTAAAACGAAACCATACTTACCTAAACCAGTTTCATGAGACATTATTAAAAAGTCATTATGTGTAACTTTTTTATCCTCATAAACTACTGAATCATTTTTATTAAAAATATATTCTCCATCTATAGTTAAAGTATCATTTGCTAAAACTTTTAAAGCTTCTTCAGCATTTACTTTTATTAAACCTTGTACTTCACTTTCATCGAATTTAAAATTAACATTAATATCTTTTAACTCATAAATATAAGTATTAGCGAAAGCTCTATCAATAAAGAGTGTTCCATCAGCTTTTTTCTTATCCATCTTCCAAACTACAACATCTACTTTTTTAGCTTTCTCATAATCAATTTTAATGCCAATTTCTTCATATATTTCTCTACCAAAAGCTTCTTCAAGAGACTCACCTGCTAGAACATGACCTGATGCAGTAGTATACATCTTTAATTCATCTTTTCTCACTTGAAAATAAACATTTCCAGAAGCATCATATATCCAACAATGAATTGTATTATGCCATAATCCTTTTTTATGGACAACACTTCTTTCTTCTTTACCTAAATAATTTTTTGATTCATCATAAATATCTAAATATTCCATTCTTACTCCTTTTTTATTAAACTTTATTTCTAATTAAGTATAACAAATAATTTTAAAAAAGAATATATAAAAACTAATTCAAAAAAAAATATAAAAAAGCAAGCCAGATTCGTCGGATTTGATTAGATGGAATCTAAAGACACTCCATCGCCATTCACATTAATAATGTACCATAAGTGGTAAGATTATCAAAAGGTTTTGTTACTTTTTATACCTCTATTAGTATTAGAGATTCAAAAAAATTTAAAATTCCTTTTATTATATCTTCAATTGGAAGTTCAAGCCAATTGTCTCTTGCATTAGCTAAAGAAGAATAATAATATTTGTCTTGAAAAATGTTAAATAATCTTTTATAAATTTCATCATAATTATTTTCCCACATTTTATCATCATTAATTATATAATTATCCAGAAGTATTATAAATTTGTTTTTATCAATAGGATTAATATTAATCAAGTAATATATATCAAATATATCTTTAAATCTATTTGAAATTGTACCAAATTTAAGTAATGATTTTAATTTTTCTGCTAATATTTGTTCTTTAGAATTAACCAAAAGAGTAACACTTTCAGAAATACTATTAAAATCAAAGCACAATTCTTCTTGTATTAAATCTAAATTCTTATGAACTCCAATATCAAGTATAAATTCATACACTGATTTAAAATTATCTGAGAGTTTTATAACAACCCTTTTCCCTTTATAATCTTGATGTTTTAACTCTTTTATTGGAAATATAATAGTAAGTTTAACATCTTCTTGCACATTATTTAATTTATCTATAAATTCTGATATTGAATTATCTGTTAATGAAAATTTAATAAAATCCAAATCTAAATCACGAGTAGCACGACGTAAATTTTTTGCAATATTCATCATTACAATTCCACCTTTAATTGTCACATTTCTAGATTTAGTAGATTTAGC
Organism: Bacilli bacterium; assembly: GCA_036642315.1. GTDB lineage: Bacteria > Bacillota_I > Bacilli_A > RF39 > UBA660 > Onthocola_B. The sequence continues at coordinate 737 of JAVXUB010000003.1, read as the reverse complement.
AATTTTATAAAGCACTATTTCACCGCATACTTTAGCAATAGCATCATCTACAGATAACCCAAGTTTTACATATTCAGAAATTTGCCTTTCAATATTCATTAATATACCTCGTTTCTAATTATTTCAAAAATATTATTTTTATTTTTAAAATAATTTAAATATTCTTCTATTTTTCTTATTTCTAAAGTTTCTGCCCTTTCTCTAAAATTATTTAATATTTCCTTATAATAATCATAAGGAATCTTTTTTCTATTTCTAATCAATTCAATAAGCATTCTTTCTTTATCATAACAGTTAACAATTACACCATTACCAATATCAAGTTGTACCTTACCAACTTCAAAAAATTCATTTGACATATATACCATTTCAACATTAGGATAATTAATTTTCTTTCTATTTTTTTGAATTGCTAAATAATATTTTCTCGGAATAACATCAGTTAAGTCATAAAAATAAAAAGCATTATTCATAGTAAAAATTGCATTAGGATATTTCTTAGTTAAAATTTCTATTTCATTTGAATATTCTTTATCACTATAAATACCTTCTTCAATTTTCATTATTTCTTTCTTAGTTATTGCAATGCCTAATTGATAAGTACTTCCATACTTATTTAAAACTTCTTTATAATTATATACCATAAATATCCACCTAAAAACATTTTATACTAAAAGTAGGACAATGTCAACATCTTTTCCTACTTTTAGTATAAAATTTAAAAATAAAAAAATGTA
>JAVXUB010000002.1:0-17557 GCA_036642315.1 Bacilli bacterium | reverse complement strand
GAAAATAAAAGAAAATTATCATTTAAAAGAAAGTAATAATTTATTTAATACTTTTATTTTAATGTGTTTAAGTGATTTTTACACTGATGAAGACTTTTTTATGTTTTGTATGTTCTTTAAAACTGTTATAACTAGTTTAGATCCACAAATATTAGAAAATTTTAAAATTAGAATAAGTAACTTACATAAACATATTGGAATGTCTAAATTCTTTTTACTTATTAAAACTATTAATACACAAGTAAGTATTGATACTATTAAACCACTGGCTTTAATAAAAGATAATACAAAATAAAAAAGAGCTTATGCTCTTCCTGAATATTTTCCATCTTTTGTTGAAATTATTATTTTTTCACCAGGATTTATAAATAATGGAACTTTTACAATATAACCAGTTTCAATTTTTGCATCTTTATTCGCATTATTTGTTGTATTTCCTTTAACTGTTGGTTCTGTTTCAATTATTTCGTATTCTACTTTTTCAGGTAATGAAATACCAATTATTTCATCTTCAAAAAATTCAATATCAATTTCCATACCTTCTTTGATAAAATGAACAGCACTATCTAAAACTTTATTGTTTATTTCAATTTGTTCATAGTTTTCAGTATTCATAAATACAAATGTATCACCTGTATTATATAAATATTGGGCTTTTATTTTATCAATATGAGCTTTAGTTACTTTAATGTTCGTATTAAAAGTTTCTTCAATAATTGAACCTGTTCTTAAGTTTTTAAGTTTAATTCTTACAAAAGCAGGACCTTTACCAGGTTTTACATGTTGGAATTCTTGTATTAAATATAAGTTATTATCTATAATTACAGTCATTCCATTTTTAATATCATTAATATTTATGTTCATTAAAACTCACCTTTTCTTTATTTCTTTTCTTTTGATATAACTATCTTTCTACATTTAGGACAATATCTTTTTAATTCTAAACGATCCGGAGTATTTTTTTTGCTTTTACTTACAGGGCGTAATTCAAAACCACATACAGAACATCTTATAGTAACTTCACTACGATTATCTTTTTTTGCCATAATTTTCCCTCCTCACTAACTAATTTCCTTATCATTATATCAGATTTTTGCTAATTTTCAAATAAAAAATCAGTTATTGCCATACTTATTCGTCTTGCAACTAGAAAAGTGTAGTCAGTTTTGCCTTTTGTGTGTGATATATTGGGACTTATTACTACTATACTGTACTTTGGACTTTCTTTTGGAAAGTAACCTGCAAATGTTGAAGTAATGGTAGAAGTGTCTACTATACCATCATTATTACTATCAAAAAACGATTCACTAGTACCAGTTTTACCTACTGGAGATAAAGTTTTATTGATATAATTAGTTGCAACTCCTTTAGTAACACTTTTATGCATACCTTCCCTAATTCTTTCTAAATTTTCTTTACTTATTTCAAGTTCATTTAAAACTTTAGGTTTATTAATATATTTTTCTTCTTCACTGTAATTTATCTCTTTTAATAGTGATAAAGAAGTTCTTTTACCATTTGCGATAGTATTCATGTATTGTAAGACTGAAAGCGGTGTATAGGTGTCATACTGACCAATTGCAAGGTTTAAAAGTAAGTCATCAGCTACAACTTTTCCAGTTAATCCTGTAGTTTCATTAGGTAAGTCAATACCTGTTTTAACGCCAAGTCCAAAAGATGCTAAAGTATCACGATATATTTTAAAATGTTCTTTAGTTGCGTTTAATTTTATATTAGGAATATATTTATTACCAGTTAAACCAATTGCTATTAAATATTGAAAATAGTTTGATGACCAAGATAATGCTTCAATATCATTAATTCTACCAAGAGATTTAAAAGAACATTTAGCTGGTACAAACTGTAGTTTTACACATGAATCGGTAATATACTTTGTTTTATCAAATAAATTATGATTGTAGCCGACACTTATTGTTGCTCCTTTTACAATGGAACCCATTGTAAATGATGAATTAATCATATTCGCACTTACTTCACTAAATGTGTTGTCTATATTTAAACGTTCTCCTGATATTGCAAGTAATGAACCAGTTAAAGGATCACTAAGAGCTGCATAACTATCACTAAAATACTCTGTATTTGCTCTTTTTTTAGCAAGTAATATCTTTTCTTTTAAGGTTTCAGCTACTTTTTTTTGAATATCAAGATTAATTGATAAAACTATATCACTACCCTTTTTAGCGTCACTTACTAATAAAAGAGTATTATCTTTATTTACTTTATAAATAGCTTTTTTACCTTGTAATACACTTTCATATTGTTTTTCTAAATAACTTATTCCAACATCATCTGTTAATTCATAACCTTTATTTAAATATTCATCCTTTGTATCTTTTGTAATACTACCAACTGAACCTAAAACGCTTCTTAGAGTTTCATCATCAAAATAAATTCTTTTTGAAGACATTTCTACTGTTATACCTGGTAAATTTGCTTCTACTACTTTAGCACATTCAGTTTTATTTATATCTTCTAAAATAACTTTTTTTTGATATAAAAATCCTTTATTCATTAAATTATAAATAGTTGCACTTTTTCTTTCGATTTCACTTAAACTTTCTAACATAGATGGTGTTATTCGTTCCATTTTTCGTTTTTTTAATTCTTCTTTACTTATCTTTCTTTCATTATATAAAGTATATTCTTCACTTGTAATTAAATCTAATAAATCATCATTTATAAATAGATAATATTCTTTTAAAATAGTAACACTAGCAGGTGCTACATCTAAAATACTTGCTAGCTTTAATGATATTTCTTTTTCAGTATCTTTGGTTATACCTTTTATTTTATTATACATAACTGTGTTTATACCGACATTATCTACTATTACTTTACCATTTGTATCTAAGATTCTTCCACGTGGTGCACTAACTCCTTTTATAGTAATATCAGTTTTATTTGCTAGTATTTCTTTATAAGTATCTTTATTTACAGAGCATATTAAAAAAAGTTTAACTGCAATTGTTAAAAAAAATAAAGATACTAGGATGTATGGCCAAATAATTTTCTTTTTCATATTAATCATTATTAGTATTTCTTATTTCATTTATTTCATACAATAATATAAGGGGATGTGTATGTATAATATAATAGAAAGATATATGGCAAAATTAACTATAGAAGATATTAATAATTTTGCCATAACTAAAAATGCAAATTTAAGCGAAGATGAGCTTAAATTTACATATGAGTTTTTAAAAAAGAACTGGAAAGAGATTATTAAAAATCCTAATATTTTTAATATAGATAGGTATAAAGATAAATATAGTAAAGAAAACTTTGTTAAAATAAAACAACTATATTTAGATTATTTTAATAAATTTGCTGCATTCTTATAGTAATTAATTATGTCACTTTCAAGATTTTTGTTAAAAATTTTCGAATTAATCATTAAAAGCTCAAACTTATATGGAGGGAAATCTCCCACAAATGGTGTTTCTAATATTTTAGGAACATCTTTTAATTTGGGGTTATATAAAATATTAATTAATGTATTAAACCCGATAGTTCCATATCCAAAGTTAGCATGACGATCTTTTTTAGTCCCAGTTTCGTTCTTACTATCATTTATATGCATACATTTTATTTTATTAATTCCTATATATTTATCAAACTCTAATAAGTAATCATCAAAATATTCTAAGTTAACTCCTGAATCATTTAAGTGACAAGTATCAAGACATACCCCAACTTTATCTTTAAATGTAACATTATCAATTATAGATTTTAATTCATTTATATTTTTACCACATTCAGTACCTTTACCTGCCATAGTTTCAAGAAGAATCATTATGTCATCATATTCGTTTAGGATATAGTTTATTGCATCACTTATGTTTTTTAATGCAATATCTCTATTAATTGTAAGAGCGTTTCCTGGGTGAACTACAATAAACTTTATACCTATAGTTTCACAACGATCAATTTCACCCCTTAAAAAGTTAATTGAAAAATTCCATGAATCTAATTTTTCACGGTTAGCTAAATTAATAATGTATGGAGCATGACATATAACATTTTCTATATCAATATTATTTTCTTTCATTAGCTTTTTGGCCATATTTGTGTATTCTAAATTAAGGGCACTTCTAAAAGTATTTTGAGGTGCTCCTGTATAAAACATAAAAGTATTAGCATTGTATCCTAAAGTTTCTTTTACAGAACCTAATAATTGTTTTTTACTAAAACTTACATTTGAACCTATAATCATTTTTATCACCTAGAAAGATTATACCTTATTTTAGATATAAAAAAAAGTCTTTCGACTTTTAAGGTTTTACTGCTCCATTACAATTTGCAATATTTGTTGGTTCTGGTGTTACTGCTTTAAATACTTTTTCAACAGTAATATCTTCATTAACTGATGCAACGGTCCCTTTTCCATCAGTTCCACTTACTGTATAAGCTCCATTAGTTAGAAAAACAGTATATATATAAGTGTTAGAATTTGGATCCTTTGGTTTAACAAATACACTTCCAGAATATTTAGTGCCTAATTCTGAATATCCTTCTTTTAATTCAGCAAGTGTAATACATCTTCCAGCATTAGGAATTTCTGCACCACTACCTGTAATTGATGCGGTTACTACAAAAGCTTGAGCAGAATCTACTAATCCATTTGCTTCAATTGCAAATGCTTGTCTTCTTGCATTGTTCATTTGTGGAATTACGGCGTTTACAGCAATTAACATGATAACTGCTAAAACTACAATTACGGCTAATAACTCAATTAATGTAAAACCACGAACATTATTAATACGGCGATTAATATTTTTATTTGTTTTCTTCATTTATTTAACACACCTCTATGTTTAAATAATACTATAAATAAAATTATTAGTCAATCCTTTTTGCTACTTTAAAACCTCTAGAACCGAACTTATTAAATCGATATTATCAATAGCACTATTTAATTTATCAGTCGTTCTTTCTTTGTACTTTACTTTCATATCATTTGCAAAGTTTTTGAAATCTTTAGTCCCCCGATTAAGTTCTTTAAAATAATAAGAATTACTTTTTAAGTAAGCATATTCTTTAGAGTCTCCTTTAAAAGACATAATAAGTTGTAGTTGCATGGTTAATCCTCAAAAAACTTATTTAAGGGTCTTGGCGAAGTTGGTCCTTTTGATAAAGATGATACGGTACTTGCTGCACTACTTGCTTTTTTAGTAGTTAAATCTTGAACAAAATCAAGGGCTTTTTGAGCTGTATTAATATGACTTTTTATAGAGTTCATATCAACACTTTTAACCATATTAGTTATTTTACTGATGCTTTCTGCAACACCTGCAGTTCCACGATCTTCATCTATTTCATACTTACTCCATACTGTTTCATTTGTTCCATAAAGATCATATAACTCATAAAACTTTTGCCATGTCATTTCCCCATTTTGAACATATTTTACAAGTTCGGGTTTTGTTTTAATAAAACTTTTAAATTCTTCTCTATTTGCCATAAAAAAAATCACCTACTAAATTCTATGTTTTTAGTGGGTGAATATATCTATATTTTAAAATCTTCTAGAAAGTCATCAAAAGTTAATTGACCTTCTTTAACAGGTTTTGAAGAAATATTTTCTTTTTCTTCTGGTTCTTCTTTTGGAGTATCAAATATTTCAATTTCTTTTTTTAATTTTACAACATCTATTTTAGATTTAGAAATAACACTTCCAGTACTTGTACAATCAAAGATAGGTATCTCACTATTTTTAATTTCGATGATATCATTATCTTTTTTTATTATGTTTATATCTCTACTAGTTGTTTTAAAAGATGCATCAACATAATAAGTTTTTGTTTTTGTTTTTTTCATGATAGTAAAACCTTTTTTTGCTCTATTTAATGGTACTAAATCACTTATTTTAACTCTTTTTGCAGTTAAATTATTAGTAAATATATTAACATATTCTGAGGAATTATCAAGTTCCATTCCATTAATTACAAAATCATCTTTTAAATTAATTCCTTTTACTCCACTTGCTTTTACTCCAACAACTGGGATTTGATTTGTTGTAAACATTAAGTAATAACCATTTTTTGTTACTATTAAAGTATTTTCAAGACTTTTTTCTACATTAACTAGTTCATCATTTTCTTTTAATTTAATAATAGTCATGGCTTTACTATATCTTGTTACATTTAAATCACTCATATTAATTTGCTTTACAAAACCATTTTTAGTAAATAAAGTAAGTTCATCATCTTCATTATGTGTCATAATAGTGCTTCCTATAATAGCTTCTTCTGGACTCATTATTACTAAGTTACTAACATGTTTTCCTAAATCTTTCCATTTACCATCTACTATTTTATGAACAGGGATATATAAATAATTACCTAAATTAGTAAACATAATTAATGTATCAAGTGTTGTTACATCAAATAAACCTGTTATAAAGTCACCTGGTTTTAAAGTTGTTTCATCACTTGCCATTTTATAACTTTTTAAACTTACTCTTTTTACATAACCTTCATTAGTTACAACTACTATTACATTTTCAAGAGGTATCATTTCTTTAAAATCAAGTTTTATATCAGTTACTAAATCTACTATATCAGTACGTCTTTTGTTTCCGTAATCTTTTTTAATTTGTTTTAAATCATTTTTCATAACATATTTTAGGGCATCATCACTTGCTAAAATTCTATTTTTTAAATCTATTTCTTCAGCTAGTTTTGCCATTTCTTCCATTAATAATGTTACATCTGTATTAGATAAACGATATAGTTGCATTAATACGATAGCTTCAGCTTGTAAATTACTAAATTCGTATTTTTCCATTAAATTGTTAATTGAATCACTTTTATTTTTACTTCCTCTAATTACTTTTATTATTTCATCAAGGATACTCATTGCTCTAATTAAACCTTCAACTATATGATATCTTGCTTCAGCTTTTTTAAGTTCATACTCAGTTCTTCTTGTAACTACTTCTTTTTGATGTTTAATAAATGCATCTAGTATTTCTAATAAACCAAGTGTTTTAGGTCTTCTATTAACTATTGCTACCATATTAAAATTATAGTTTACTTGTAATCCACTATTTTTATATAAATAATTTAATATAAGTTCACTATTAGCATCTTTTTTTAATTCTACTACTAACCTTGCCATATGTTCTTTATCAGATTCATCAATTACATCAAGAATTCCATCTATTTTTTTATCAATTCTAATGTCTTCTATTTTTTTCTTTAAATCTTCTTTTATAACTTCATAAGGTATTTCATGAATTATTATTTTATGAGTTCCTTTTTCTTTTACTATTTCACATCTTGCTTTTAATACTACTTTACCTCTACCAGTTTTATAAGCGTTTAATAAGCCATCTTTACCTTCTACTATTCCCCCAGTTGGATAGTCTGGTCCTTTAATAATGTCCATAATAGTTTCAAGAGTACAGTTTGGTGTATCGATTCTTTTTATAGTTGCATCAATTACTTCACTAATATTGTGAGGTGGTATATTTGTTGCATATCCTGCACTTATTCCCGTTGAACCATTTACTAAAAGATTTGGAAATCCAGCTGGTAAAACAGTTGGTTCTAGTTCTTCATCACAATAGTTAAGTGTCATTTTTACAGTATCTTTGTTAATATCTTTTAATAATACTTCAGCCATTTTATGAAGTCTTGCTTCTGTATAACGATATGCAGCAGGTCCATCTCCATCGATACTACCATTGTTTCCACGAACATCAACAAATATTTCTCGCATTTTCCATACTTGTGATAAACGAATTAAAGCATCATATATAGATGTATCTCCATGTGGGTGATAGTTACCCATGATATTACCTACTGCTTTTGCACATTTTCGGTAAGGATGATCATATGTATTTTTATCCATATACATTGAATAAAGAATTCTTCTTTGAACTGGTTTTAATCCATCTCGAACATCTGGTAGTGCTCTATCTTGAATAATTTCTTTTGAGTATTTACCAAATCTATCTCCCATTATTTCTTCTAAAGGAAGATCATATATTTTTTCAATTATAGTTTTTTCTAGTTTCATATTTTTCACTTCCTAAAGTCATCTTCTAGCGAGAAGTCAACGTTTTCTTCAATCCATTCTTTTCTAGGTTCTACTTTATCTCCCATTAAGACATGAATTCTTTTTTCTACTAATGCAGCATCTTCAATTGTTACTCTAATTAAACTTCTTTTTAAAGGATCCATTGTTGTATCAAATAATTCATCAGCATTCATTTCTCCAAGACCTTTATATCTATTTATTTTATAATTTACTTTTAATGTTCTTTTCTTTTCTTCAAGTTCATCATCATTTTGTAAATATTCTTTTTTATTACTATACTCAATTGCATATAAAGGTGGATTTGCTAAATAAAGCATTCCTTCTTCAATTAAAGAGCGCATATAACGATAAAAAAATGTTATTAAAAGTATTTGAATATGAGCTCCATCTACATCGGCATCAGTCATTATTACAACTTTTCCATAGTTAGAGTCGGAGTGATCAAACTCATGACCAATACCTGCTCCTATTGCTCCTGCTATTAAATTTAATTCTTGATTGGATGCAATATCATTATCACTTGCTTTTTCACAGTTTAATACTTTACCACGTAAAGGAAGTATTGCTTGAGTTGCTCTATTTCTTCCAGTTTTTGCAGAACCTCCGGCACTTTCACCTTCTACTATAAATAATTCATTTAATGCTGCAACTTTACCACTTGCTTTAGTAAGTTTTCCTGCTAAAAGTTTATCTTTGGTATTTTTTCCTTTACCATTTCTAGCTGCTTCACGAGCTTTTCTTGCTGCTTCTCTTGCAAATTTACTACGACTTGCTTTATCAATTATAGTAAGTGCTATATCTTTATTTTCTTCTAAAAAGAATTTTAAATTTTCATAAGTAATACTTTCTGTAACACTTCTTGCTTCTGCTGTACCTAATTTTCCTTTTGTTTGACCTTCAAATTGAAGTAATGATTCAGGTATACGAAGATTAATTATCGCACTAAGTCCTTCACGAACATCACTTCCATCAAAACTTTCTTTTTCTTTAATTAGTTTATTAGTTCTAGCATAGTCATTAAATGCTTTAGTAATACCAGTTTTAAAACCTACTTCATGAGATCCACCATCAACTGTTTTAACATTATTTACAAATGATAATAAATTTTCATTATAAGCATCACTATATTGCATTGCTATTTCTACTTCAATACCTTGCTTTTTATTATCAAAATGAATGGCTTTATGTAAGACTGTTTTATTTTCATTAATATATTCAACAAAACTAATAAGTCCATTTTCATAGTGATAAGTTACTGATTTTTCATCTTCGATGTCTTCAACACTTACTGTTAATCCACTTAATAAAAATGCACTTTCTTGCATTCTTTCACATATTGTTGTATATGAAAAGTTACAACTTTTAAATATAGTATCGTCTGGTACAAAAGTTACAGTTGTACCAGTTTTTTTTGTTTCTCCAATAGTTTTTAAAGGACTTTCGACGTGTCCACCATTACAAAACTTAATATTACTTATTAAGCCATCACGGTAAATTGTTACATCCATTTTCTTACTTAGAGCGTTTACTACAGATGCACCAACACCATGAAGTCCACCACTTACTTTATAACCTGATTCACTAAATTTACCACCAGCATGAAGAATTGTAAAAATAACTTCTGGAGTAGACTTACCACTTTCATGCATTCCAATAGGAACACCACGACCATTATCTGATATAGTGATACTTGCATCTTTATTAATAATTATTTTTATAGTATCTCCATAACCATTAATTATTTCATCAATTGCATTATCAACAATTTCCCATACTAAATGATGCATACCTCTTTTATCAGTACTACCTATATACATTCCAGGTCTTTTTCTTACTGCTTCAAGACCTTCTAATATTTTTATTGATGTTTCATCATAATTTGCCATACTTCATTTCACCCGTTCTATTATATCAACAAAAAAAGGATAATATCAACTCATTATCCCTTTTTTTATTCTTTTTATTTGATTTTGTAAGTTTCTCCAATTAAATCATCAAAACTAAATGTTGATGTATCCTCACTCACTTGAGGTTTTTCTTCGGCTTCTTTAGTTTCTTCAACTACTTCTTCTTTAGGTTCTTCTTTTAATACTGGAAGATCAAAATCATCATCTTCATCTTCAGCAATTTCTACAGTTTTTACAGGAGCAACTGGTTCTTCAACTGGTTCTATAACCGGTTCTTCTTCTTTTATTTCTTCTATTTTTATAACTGATTCAGAGTCTTCTTTTACTTCTTCAGCTTCATTTTGTTTACCTACAAATACTGAGCTAAAGACTTGTGAATTTGCTTGATAAGGTCTAAGTGTTACATCAGGTTTTTTAGTATCTTCTACTTTTGGAACTTCAATATTATGAAATTCATTTTTAATTTGTTCTAAATCACTTAATTCTTTTTCAAGAGAATTAGATATATCATCAAAAGCAAGCTCAGGAATATTAACTTCTTCCTCAATTTTAATTGTAGGTGCCTCATACTTTTCTTCTTCTATTTTTTCTTCAATAGCAGGTTTAAAAGTAGTTACTTCTACTTCTTCCGTATTTAAAACATTCGGTTTTTCTTCTTCAATTAAAGGAATATTCACGAGTGTTTTATCTAACTCAGAATCTTTTTCTTCTACTATTTCAACAGTTTCAGGTAACTTTTTTTCTTCTTTAAATAAATCTAAATCTATTTTTTGTAAACGTTTAGTTTCCTCTAACTTTTGATCTTTTTTTCCAAAAACTAGAACTACAAAAAATAATATAATTAAAACAACAATAGCAATTGTTAAATATAACGTAAAGTTATCATAATTATACAGCTTATAAATAAAATCCATCACAATTAATACACCTCTATATTCTTATAATATAATACTATCACATTACCCCTAAAATTGTAAACATAAATTGTGCTTTTTTAGTGTAAAATCATAAATTCGAAGAAATAGACACTTTTTGTTTTTTCTTTTGTTTTATTATTATATTTAGACAAAATTTTTAATAATATTGTGACTTTTCTCTTTATTTACTATAAATCTAAACTATTAGGATTTGACAAAAATTCTTGTAAACTAATTATTACTATACCTTCTTCATTTCTCCATAAGTTAATATCTTCTTTTACTATAATAACTTTTTTAAAATTATCTTGAATTTTTAATAATGATCTTTGTTCTTGCTCCATTTTTTCTTTATTTGGAATAGCAAATGCTGATTGAATATAGTATCGTTTGCTACCTTGATTACATATAAAGTCCACTTCTAATTGTTTTCTTTCAGTTATATCACTTTCATTCTTATTGTAAGATTCTATTAACCCAACATCAACATTATAACCACGAACTAATAATTCATTGTATATGATATTTTCCATTAAATGTGTTTCTTCTTGTTGTCTAAAATTTAATCTTGCATTTCTTAAACCTATATCAGTAAAATAATATTTTGATGGAGTTGATATATACTTTTTCCCTTTAATATCATATCTTTCAGCTTTATTAATTAGAAATGAATCTATCAAATAATTAATATATGTGTTTATTGTATTTCTATTTAAATCATTATAACCATTACTTACTAATGTGTTTAATATTCTAAGCGGGTTAGTAAGTGAACCAACAGAAGAAGCAAGTAAATTTATTGTTAAATCAAGTATATCTTCTCTTTGGATGCTATTTCTTTCAATTATATCGTTTATATAAGTATTTTCAAATAAGCTATTTAAATACTTACTCTTTTCTTCAGGCGTATTTAAATATAAAATGTACGGCATACCTCCATAAGTAATGTAATCTTTAAAAGTATTTGCTTCTTTTCCAACATATGCACTTGAAAATTCAGCATAACATAAAGGGTATACTCTGATTTCATCACCTCTACCCCTAAACTCTGTAATAATATCCGTTGATAAAAATTTTGAATTACTACCAGTAACATAAACATCTAAATTTTCTTTTCGTAAAAAACTATTTAAAACGCTTTCAAAATCGCTTACTTTTTGTATTTCATCAAGAAGGATATAATATAAATCTTTATCTTTAACTTTACTCATTACATAATTATACAGCACTAATCCATCTAACAATTTTTTATTTTCAATAGAATCTAAATCAATTTTAATAATATGGTCTTCTTTTACCCCTTCATTTATTAAATGATTCTTAAAAATAGGATCTAATAAATATGATTTTCCACATCTTCTCATCCCAGTAATAATCTTAATCATTTTATTGTTTTTTTTGTTTATTAATTTTTGTAAATATAAATCTCTTTTAATTTCCATTATACCCTCCATTTACTTTTTCTGTGTGTGCACACACTTTTTGTAAATATAATTGTATAGCTTATTTTTATAAAAGTCAAGTTGCTATTAAGGTCATATTTTGTTAAAAAAGCAAGTTATGTTTATTTAACTTGATTTTAACCTATACTACTCATCATAACTTCAATTAATTTATTGTTTTTTGTAAATTTAAATCTCTTTTATCTTTTCCATTTACTTTTTTTGTGTGTACACACACTTTTTGTAAATGGAAATATTATTAGTAATAAAAAAAGCAAGTTATGCTTATTTAAATCTATTCATTTGTTGCATTACTTGCTTAACTTGTTTTTGACTTGGTTTTCTACCCATACTACTCATCATAACTTCAATCATTTTTTCATTTATTGGTGGATTTTTCTCCATTTGTTTTTGGATTAAATGTTTTGAAAGAAAAAATCCAATAATTAAACCTATAACAAGACCGATACATAGAAATATTATCTTTACTGCCATAAATTCACTCTCCTTACATCTTAATTTTACTATACTTTATGTAAATTAACAATATTTTATAATAAAACTAATTTAGATAACCAAAAATAATCTTTGTTTTCAAAGTCACAAACAAATAAATCATTAGCAGGAAGAAACGAATTAATATTACGAGGTAAGACATTAGTAGTAATTAATATATGGGTTCTTCTTACAAATATATTTGTTTCTTCTTGACGATATTTGTTTAATATACGATGATTATTACCTACTAAAGTATAAAAATCATTATCTTTGTTTTTTTCAAATATTTGTTTATTTATTTTTTCTTTATCAATTAAACTAGTTACTTGTTCTAACATATCTTTACCATAACTTACACTAGTTTTATCTAATAAATAAATTCCTTCTAAGGTTTTATAAATGTTATATGGACTTTCATCTAATAATACACTTAATTCCTTATTAATTTTAAATACATAAAAAGTTCTCAATTCTCTTCACCCATAAACATGATAGCAAATGAGAACTAAGAACTTTGTCAGATTATGTCATTATCATAAACTTTTGTTAAATAAGATAAAATTCTTTCTGAAATGTTGTTTTTATCAAGTTTTAAATATTTTTCAAGTTCAGTTTTATTTCCACTTTGACCAAATTTGTTTACTCCAAAAATGTATTCTGGTTTTGTTGCAAATCTATTCCAAATAATGCTTGATCCTGCTTCTATAACAAATGTTTTAGCATCTTTTGGTAATAATTGTTCTTCATATTTTGGATTTTGTTTTAAAAATAATTCCATTGATGGCATTGATACTACTCTTATATCAAAACCTTTTTCATAAAGTTCATGAGCAATATCTAATGCTACTTTTACTTCACTACCTGTTGCAATAATAATTCCATCAATTCGATATTTTTCTTTTCTAATCATATATGCACCATATTTTACAAATTTAGAATTAGTATATGTGTATTTAGGTCTTTCTTCTTTACTTATTACTAAAGCAGATGGACAATTATTTTTTAAAATAAATTCCCATGAACCCATTATTTCATTTATATCAGCTGGTCTAAAAGTTGTAAAGTTAGGAATTGTTCTTAACATAGATAATTGCTCAATTGGTTGATGAGTTGGTCCGTCTTCTCCCACTAAAAATGAATCATGGGTAAAAATATATGTAACAGGAAGATTCATGAGTGAACTCATTCTTATTGCTGGTTTTAAATAATCACTAAATGCTAGAAATGTTGAACCAAAAACTTTTAAATTTGATAAAGCCATCCCATTAAGGATTCCTCCCATAGCGTGTTCTCTTACTCCAAAATAAATGTTTTTACCGATTGGGTTATCACTACTATTAATAGTTGATTTTTCTAAATTTGTTTTACATGATGATGATAAATCTGCTGATCCCCCTAAGAAAAAAGCACTTTTTGGAGATATAAAATTCATTATTTTACTGTTACTAATTCTTAATTCTTCACAATAATCATCACTTATTTTAAACTTAGATGTATCAAAATCTACTCCAAATTCATTTTTTTCAAGAAGATTTATCATATTATGTAACCCTGTATTTTCTTCTTGCATTATCTTATTATATTCTTCTTGCCATACTTTATATTTTTTATTTACTCTTTCATTAATTGTTGCTTGAAAACTATTAAGTATTTTACTATCTATATTAAATGACTCAGTTGTTATTTTTAATTTTCCTTTAATATTACTTAAATCTTCTTTACTTAAAGGTTTACCATGAACCTGATTAGTTCCCTCTAATAAACTATCTTTACCAATTGTTGTTTCTACTATAACAATTGAAGGCTTTTTAGATTTTTTAGCTGATTCAATTGCATCAGATATATCTTCGTATCTATTACCATTTTTAACTCTTATTACAAAAAAATCTAAGGCTTCAAATCTAGTTTCGATATCTTCAGTAAATGTAAGAGAAGTTTCTCCATCTAAACTTATTTTATTAGAGTCATAAAGAATAATTAGTTTATTTAACTTTTCAGTTGCAGCAAAACTAAGTGCTTCATAACTAATTCCTTCCTCTAAATCTCCATCTCCACATAAAACATAAGTATAATAATCAATTAATTTGCATTTTTTTTGTTCGATGTTCGCTATTGCATTTAAATATCTCTCTGATAAAGCCATACCTACAGCTATAGCAATACCTTGACCAAGAGGACCCGTTGATGCATCTACTCCAGGAGTTACCCGATATTCTGGATGACCTGGTGTTATTGAATTTAGTTCTCTAAACTGTTTTATTTCTTCTTTTTCAATATCAAAACCAGCATGATAAAGAGTTGAATATAATAAAGCTGAACCATGCCCAGCAGATAAAACAAATCTATCCCTATTAATCCATTTAGGTTTACTTGGTATTGTATTTAAATGATCTTTATATAAAGCATACATGATTGGAGATGCCCCTAAAACAATACCTGGATGTCCACTTCCTGCTTTATCAATCATATCAAGGCCTAAAACTTTAATACTATTAATTGTTAAATTATCTATCTTACTCATTTTTTATCTACTCCTTATTATGTATAAATAATAACATAAATTTATAAAAAAAGAAACTTTTCAGTTTTGAAAAGTTTCTTTAAGTTTTATATTATTTTGTAGCAAATTCAAATATGTAATTTCCAGTTGATTCTTCTAAAGCAAATGTATATTCGAAATATTTAGTTGCTGTTATATCTTTTATGTCAGAACCATTGAAACGTTTTACCACTAAAGTTATTTTATTTTCGAGTTTATACGCATTTATAAGATCGTGATGATATACAGATCCTCTAGCTGTACCTTCATCATAATTATAGAAAGTTTCATTTACTTTATCAAAAATAAATATGTATCCACCACCTTGAAAAAACCTAAATCTTTTTGTTGGAACTACAGCATCTTTTCCAAAAAATTCTCTATAATATTTTTCAAATGTTTTTAATTTAATTGTTTCAGTTTTCTGAGTTTTATACAATTCTTTAAGGGATATTCCGTCACTTCCGCAACTACTTCCACAGCACATTTTTGTATTAAAATCAGAAATGTAAAATTCATTTAAGCTTGTTGTTGAGCATAAATCTTTTGTTTTTTCTTCCTCAGGAATCGCATTATAAACTAGTGCTGATTTTGCTTCATCGCTTAAATTTTCAGCCTCTACATGATTTTTACTATCTCCATTTACAATTAATGCTGGGCCTATTTCTAAATTATCTCCTAATGTAAATTTGAATAATTTTTGAACTAAATCACTATTTAAATCTAATTTTTCAGAATTATATACTTCTGGAACTTCATCTAGATTTTCTTCTTTTCCTTTTGTTTCTTCTTTTACATCTTCTTTTCTAATAAATACATCATAGACTACATATGAACTTGCAAGTAATGCAATAACGCCTAAAAATATTGCTACCACCAAAGTAATTTTACTTTTTTTCAAAATTAACATCTCCTTTTTATTAACATATACTTTATTTTTTTAACATACCCATACATAAATCAAATAATTTTTTAGTAGAATCATTTGGTTCTACTTTTTCTAAATTAGTTTTATATTTAATTCGATAATTATCATTTTTAATAAGTTTTTTTATTGTATGGTTTAACCCTATTGGTGTTCTTGTTTTTAAACCATACTTTTTCTTAGCAACAAACCTTGCATTATATTTTTCTTGTCCACCAAATCCCGGTACTAAAACCATAGGAACATGCATTTCTAAACATTCAGTAATAGTCGCTCCACCTGGTTTTGTTATTACAAAGTCACTTATATTTAGTAAACTATATACATCTTTTACAAACCCTAATACTTTAACATTTTTTAAATTGTTTTTAACTACGTAAGCACGACTTTTGTTTTCAAGTTCTGTATTCTTTCCACATACAAAAATTATGTTTATCGGATAATTACTTTTTACTAATAACTTAAAATATTCATAATATGCCATGGATCCAGTTGAGCCACCGCCAAAAAACAAAAAAGTTTCCTTATCTTTATCTATATTATATTTTCTTCTTATTATAGACTTTGTCTCTAAATTCATTAATTTATTACGATCAATTGGAAGGCCAAAAGGATAGATTTTTCTAGCTTCAACGCCTTTTTTAATCATTTCATTTTTAACTATATCATTTGCGACTATAAATCCATCTTGATATTCATGATATTTACGCCAAAAACTATGAGATATATAATCGGTTATTATAGTAATTACTTTGCTTTTTATCAAACCTAATTTATTATAATAAGATACAATATTACTTGCCCAATAATGAGTTGACACAGTTAAGTCAGGATTAAATTCTACTATTTCTTTTTTTAATAATTCATTATTAAAAGCTCTTTTAACAAAACCAATTTGATTTAATGAACCCATTTTATTATCTACTGCTTCATATGCTAAATTAAATATAAATTCTGAACGATGATTTATAATATGGTTAAATACTTTAACACTTATTTTTCCTAAAGTATTAGAATATTTAGTTACATCTAATATTTTTAC
Organism: Bacilli bacterium; assembly: GCA_036642315.1. Taxonomy (GTDB): domain Bacteria; phylum Bacillota_I; class Bacilli_A; order RF39; family UBA660; genus Onthocola_B. The sequence continues at coordinate 223 of JAVXUB010000002.1, read as the reverse complement.
TTCACAGTCACTATTTTCTAAAAAATATTTTTCTACTACTTCAGCTATAGTTTTATGTCCAGAACCAAATGAACAATAAACAATAAGTATTTTCTTTTTCATATCTTATCCTCTTTAACTTAAGTATACATTAATTCATTTATTAAAACAATAAAAAAACAATATTTTTAATTATTTATGTGAATAATTAGTAAAAATGTCCCTATTTAAAGAACGAATAATT
>JAVXUB010000001.1:0-23051 GCA_036642315.1 Bacilli bacterium | reverse complement strand
TTCATAAAATAATATGTTACTCCAAATGTAACAAATGATGCAACCACTGCAACAAATATAATATACCAAACTAACTTTTTATTATTCATAAAACACAACCCTTTCAATTAACCAAAGTATAATACAAAAAAAATATTAAATCAATTACAAAAAAAGAACTAGCATTATACTAATTCTAATCTAACTTCTAAAGCATCGTCGCCTCTGCGTTCTTTTAATTTAATAATTCTTGTATATCCACCATCTCTAGTTTCATATCTTTTAGCTAAATCATCAAATAATTTAGACGCTACCTCTTTATCATTATGTAAGAAAGCAAGTGCTTTTCTTCTAGCTACTAAAGATCCATCTTTTCCATAAGTTATCATCTTTTCAACAAACTTACGTACTTCTTTAGCCCTAGCCTCAGTAGTAACTACATGTTCTCCCATAATTACTTCTTTAGTAAGTCCAGCTAAAATACTTCTTCTAATTCTAGTTTCTCTATTTAGTTTTCTATATAACATATTCTTACTCCTTAAACTTAAGTCCTAATTCAGCAACTTTATCTAAAACCTCTTTTAAAGATTTCTTTCCTAAGTTTCTAATTTTAGTAACTTCTGATTCTTTCTTATTTACTAGATCTTGAACAGAATGAATACCTGCTCTTTTTAAACAGTTATAAGCACGAACTGAGAATTCAACTTCTTCAATTGGTGTTTCAAGTGTTTTAGTCATTGTATCAATTTTCTTTTCTTGCATAATTCCAGCTATATTACTTATTGAATTTATTTCAGCAATTAAGTTAAAATGTTCAATTAATATTTTAGCTCCAAGAGCAAGTGCTTCCTCAGGTGTAGTAGAACCATCAGTTGATACTTCCATAATTAATTTATCGTATGATTCGTCTTGTCCAACTCTAGTTGGTACTACTTCATACTTTACTACTTCAATTGGTGAGAAAGATGAATCAATTGCTACAACACCAATTTTAGCATCTTCTAGTTTTAATTTATTATCCGCTGCAGACACATATCCACGACCATTATCAACAGTCATTTCCATGTCGATTTTACCGCCTTTTACAAGTGTACAAATTACAAGTTCAGGATTCATGATGCTAATGTCGGCATCTTTTGTTATGTCTCCTGCAGTAACTTTACCTTCTTTAGAAGCAGTTAATCTAAGAACTTTAGTTTCACTAACGTGATTCTTAATCACTAAATTTTTTAGAGCAAGTATAATTGTCGTAACATCTTCAACTACACCGTCCATTTTTTGAAATTCATGCATTACACCGTCAATTTTAATTGATGTAATAGCACTTCCTGGTAAACTAGATAATAAAACTCTTCTAAGAGCATTACCAATAGTAGTACCAAAACCTCTTTCTAAAGGTTCAATTTCAAATTTTCCATAGTGGTTACTTTCTTGATATTCAGTAATTTTGTATTCCGGTTTTTCAAATTTTATCATAATACACTATCCTTTCCCTTATTAATTTCTTGGTCTTTTTGGTGGACGACATCCATTATGTGGAATTGGTGTTTCATCAATTATACTAGTTATTTCTAATCCAGCACTTTGAAGTGATCTTATTGCATTTTCTCTTCCAGAACCAAGACCTTTTACATAAACGTCTACTTTTTGAACTCCTTGTTCAACAGCAGCAGCTGCTGCTGCTTCACTAGTTAAACCAGCAGCAAAAGGAGTTTTCTTTTTACTTCCTTTATAACCAATTCTTCCAGCTGATGACCAAGATATTGCATTTCCATCTTTGTCACAAATTGTAACGATTGTATTGTTATAAGTTGAGTGGATATGTGCTTCTGCTTCAGGAACACTCTTTTTAATTTTTCTTTTTCTCTTATTATAAGCCATAATTTACCTACTTTCCAACCTTTTTCTTGTTAGCAACAGTCTTGCCTTTACCTTTACGAGTACGAGCATTTCTACTAGTTCTTTGTCCTCTTACTGGTAAACCTTTTTTGTGTCTAACACCTTCATAACAGTTTATTTCCATTTTGTTTTTAATACTAAGTTGTACATCACGTCTTAAGTCTCCTTCAACAGTATGTTTTTCTACTTCTTTACGAAGTCTTGTGATTTCATCATCTGTTAAATCTTTAACTTTTTTTGATTTTTCTACCTCAGCATCTTGACATATTGTCAGTGCTAATTTTCTACCTATACCATATATTGCTGTTAAACCGATGCAAGTATGTTTCTCATTTGGTAATTCAATATTTTTAATTCTTGCCATTTTTTCCTCCTACCCTTGTACTTGTTTATGTTTCGGATTTTCACAAATAATCCTAACTTTACCTTTTCTTCTAATTACTTTGCATTTTTTGCAAATTTTCTTAACTGATGGTCTAACTTTCATAACTTCTTTCCTCCATTATCTCTTATTCCATGTTATAATCCCACGTGTTAAATCGTAAGGCGATATTGCAACTGTAACTGTATCACCTGGTAGAATACGTATCATGTGAACGCGCATTTTACCAGAAACGTAGGCTTTTACAGTGTGTCCATTACTAAGTTCTACAACGTAATCCATACCTTTTAAAACTTCAATAACTTTACCTTCTACTTCTATTTTATCATTCTTTTTTTCCATTAAATCATTCTCCCGTCAAAATTTCATAACCATCTTTAGTAACTAATACTGTATTTTCATAGTGAGATGAATACTTTCCATCATTAGTTTTAATAGTCCAGTTATCACTACCTACAAAAATATCTTTAGTTCCTAAATTAAGCATTGGTTCAATTGCTATTACCATTCCAGCTTTTAATCTAATATTTGAGTTAGTATCAAAATTTGGAACTTCAGGATCCTCATGCATTTTAGAACCTATTCCATGTCCTACTAGTTCTTCTACTACAGATAAACCAGATTTATGAGCATAAGATTCAATTGCACGACTTATTTCCTTTATTCTACAACCTTCTTTTACTACTTTTACTCCTTCATAAAATGCTTTTTCAGTATTTTCAACTAACAATCTTTGTTCAAGAGTTACATTCCCAATAATATAAGTTCGAGTAGAATCAGCATTATATCCTTTATATGCAAGTACTAAATCTATCGATACAATGTCTCCATCTTTAACTTTTTTATTACTAGGTATCCCATGAACTACAGTATCATTAACTGAAACACATATACTAGCTGGGTATCCTTCGAATCCTTTACATGAAGGTGTACAACCATTTTTAATAATAAAATTATACGCTACCTCATCAAGTTTTTTTGTTGTAACTCCAGGTTTAATATACTTTTTTATTTCTTCATGTGTTAATACATTAAATTTTCCAGCAATACGCATTAATTCAATTTCTTTATCACTTTTTATACTAATCATTAATCTATAACCTTAGAAATATCATCAAATATTTCACTTACACTTTGGTTAACATTAACTACATGTAATTTATCCATATCTTTATAATAATCTACAATTGGTTTTGTTGCTGTAAGAAAAGTATCAAATCTAGTTTTAAATGAAATTTCGTTATCATCTTTTCTTTTTTCTAACTTTTCGCCACAATAGTCGCATATACCTTCAACATTCGGTTGTAAATTTTTATCATAAATATTATAAGATTTACCACACTTACAAGTTAATCTTCCCAAAACTCTTTGTAATGCAATAGATTCATCTAATTCTAAATATATAGCAATATAATCTTTATCTTTTAATTTGCGTAACATTTTATCAAGAGCGATGGCTTGATTAAGGGTTCTAGGAAATCCATCTAATATAAATGGATTTCCTTTTATATCCTCTAATTTTTCTTGTATTAAATTAATCATTATTTCATCAGTTACTAACTGACCATTATCTATAATATTTTTTACATTTTTACCAAGTTCACTGCCAGAAGTTATCGCTTCTCTTAATATATCACCTGTTGAAATATGGTTATATCCATATTCTTGCTTTAACATATCACTTTGTGTTCCTTTTCCCGCTGCAGGGGGAGCAATAAATATTATATTTTTCATATTATTTTAATCTCTTCCTTTTTGCAGAATAACTTCTGCTAAGTAAACTACTTTCTAATTGTTTGTATGTTTCAATAGCAACACCAACAACAATTAACATACCGGTTCCACCGATAGTAACTGATGATGGTAACTGACTAAAGTTAGATATAAGTACTGGTATACCAGCAAGTATAACTAAGAAAAAGCTTCCAACTATAGTTAATCTACCAAGTGACTTTCCAATATATTTAGAAGTATCTTCTCCAGGTCTTATCCCAGGAACATAACCTCCACGTTCATTTAAATTCTTGCTCATTTCTTCTGGATTCATAACTAAGAATGTATAGAAATAACCAAAGAATAAAATAAGAACTATATATAATAGAAATCCAGTAGGTGTCGTATAAACTATAAACTTATTTACAAAACTAATAGCAGCTTCATTACCAGTAAGTCCAACAATAGTTGCTGGAATAGTAGTAAGAATTGATGCAAATATTACGGGAATAACACCTGCTGAATTAATTTTGATTGGTAAAAAGCTTTGTTGAGCTCCATACGCACTATTACTTCTGTTTGAGTATTGTATAGGAATTCTTCTTTCTGCAAGTTGAATCCATATAATACCTACAATTATTAATAAATAAACTAGTAAGAACAAACTAAATAAAGTTATTCCAACACCCATTGTATGTAAGCCTGATGTAATAAATCCATTATATGCTCCAGAAAATACTGTTGGCATACTTTGAATAATACCGGCCATTATTAACATTGATTGACCATTACCAATACCTTTATTAGTAATTTGATCTCCCATCCATAAACAGAATGCTGTACCAGCAGTCATTACTAAAGATGTTTTAAGCATTGTGAATGTATCGACACCTTTCATATAGAAAATGCATAATACATACGCTTGAATAAATCCAATAATAATACCTAAATATCTAGTTATTTTATTTATTTTTTGTTTACCTACATAACCTTGTTCCTTTAATTCCTTAAAGTAAGGTATAATATCCATTTGTAATAATTGTGTAATAATTGATGCAGTAATGTATGGGGAAACCCCTAGTCCAAAAATTGAAAAACTTTTAAGACCTCCACCACTCATCAAGTTAAAGATTTCTAGAAAACCTAAATCTTCATAAACAACTGATGCCCAAGGAATTGTTATTGCTGTACCTAAACAGAATATTCCAAGACAAAACATTGTAAAATAAATTCTTTTTCTTAAATCTTTATTAGATTTGTTAAATATTTGGGAAAATCCACGAAACATCTAAATCACCTCTGCTTTGCCGCCAACATTTTCTATTTTTGTAACAGCTTTTGTTGAAAATCTTTGAGCTTTAACTGTTAACTTCTTTGTCAATTCTCCATTAGCTAATACTTTTATACCACTTAGTCCCTTTTTAATAATCTTCTTTTCTTTTAAAACTTCAGGTGTAACAACATCACCATCATTAAAGAAATTCTCTAAATCTGATAAATTAATTGTTGCATATTTAGTTTCAAATTGTTTATTATTAAATCCTCTAATTGGGATTCTTCTATGAAGTGGAGTTTGTCCTCCTTGAAACCATGCTGGTATAGATGAACCACTTCTAGACTTTTGCCCTTTTTCACCACGAGTAGAAGTTTTACCCATTCCAGAACCGGGACCTCTACCTACTCTTTTAATACCTTTAGTTTCATTACTTCTTGGTAATTCTTCTAGTTTCATATTACAACTCCTCTACTTTCTTTCCACGAAGTTCTGCAACATGTTCTGCTGTTTTAAGCATTTGTAATGCATCCATTGTTGCTTTAGCAACATTAACTTGTGTATTAGAACCTAAAGATTTAGAAACTATATCTTTAATTCCTGCAAGTTCAAGAACTGCTCTAGCAGCTCCACCAGCAACAATACCACGACCTTCTTTAGCTGGTTTAATTAGAACAACTGCTCTACCAACTTTAGCTTTTGCTTCATGTGGAATAGTTCTATTATCTACTAGGGCAACCTTAATTACATTTTTATTAGCTGCTTGTATAGCTTTTTTAATAGCTTCAGGCACTTCATTAGCCTTACCACTACCAATTCCAATTAATCCTTTTCTGTTACCAACAGCAACAGTTGCAGAGAAACGGAAATGTCTACCACCAGCAGTTACTTTTGTAATTCTACCTATAGAAATAACTTTTTCTTCTAACAAATTCTTTTTTTGTTCAAATTTTTGATTTCTCATGCGCCCTCCTAAAACTCTAGTCCAGCTTCTCTTGCAGCATCTGCAAGAGCTGAAACTCTACCATGATATTGATATCCGCCACGGTCAAATACTACTTTAGTAATCTTTAACTTTAAGCATTTTAGAGCAATATCTTTACCAATTATCTTAGCAGTCTCGATATTACCACCGTTTTTAATCTTTAACTCAACGTTAGAAGAGCTAGCAAGGGTTGTTCCAGTTAAATCATCAATTACTTGAACATATATACCATTATTAGATCTATATACATTTAATCTTGGGACATCTTTAGTACCACTAATTGATTTACGTACTCTTAAATGTCTTCTTACGCGAGCTTTATTTGTCGCTTCTTTTTTTATCATAATTTAACTCCTCCCTATGCCGCTTTCTTTCCTTCTTTACGACGAACATGTTCACCTTTATATCTTATACCTTTACCTTTGTAAGGCTCTGGTTGTCTGATTTTTCGTATATTCGCTGCAAATTCAGAAACTTTTTGTTTATCAGTTCCACTAACAGTAATTTCTGTATTACTTACTAATACAGCTTCTAAGTCACTTGGAACATCTACTATAACAGGATGAGAATAACCAGCACTAACAGTTATTTTTTTACCAGCAATAGCAAAACGATAACCTACACCAACTGTTTCTAATCCTTTTGAATAACCATCTGATACACCAATTAACATATTGTCAATTAATGAATTAGTAGTACCTTGCATAACGTTTGCACGTTTTGAAGGTTTAATTTGTTTTGTAGTAACAACGTTTTCTTCGATAATTACTTCAATCAAATCTGAATAATTTAAACTTAGTTCTCCTTTTGGTCCTTTTACAGTAACTACATTTGCATCAGTACTTACAGTAACACCGTTTGGAATAGTTAATTTTCTTTCTCCAATTCTACTCATAATACCTTACCAAATATAGGCAAGAACTTCGCCTCCTAACCCTTTACTTCTAGCTTCTTTATCAGTCATTAAACCTTCTGAAGTAGAAATAATTGCAATACCTAGTCCATTAAGAACACGAGGAACTTCATCAGATTTAACGTATACTCTTAGACCAGACTTACTGATTCTTTTTAATCCAGTGATAACTCTTTCTTTCTTTTGTCCATATTTAAGTGTTAAATTAAGTCTATCACCTTTAGTATCTTTTACATAAACATAATCAGCTATGTAACCTTCGCTTTTTAAAATTTCAGCAATTCCAAGTGTCATTTTTGTTCCTAAAACTTCAACAGTTCCATATTTCATTTGGTTTGCATTACGTATTCTTGTTAACATATCTGCTATTTTATCTTGTACAAACATCTTTTCTTCCTCCTTCTACCAACTAGATTTTTTTACACCAGGTAATTTACCTTGATTTGCAAGTTCTCTAAAACAAATTCTACAAATCCCATATTTTCTAAGTACTCCGTGAGGTCTACCACAACGATTACATCTTGTGTACGCACGTGTAGAAAATTTTGGTGCTTTTTGATTTTTTATAATCATACTTTTTTTAGCCATAATGTTCTCCTTAATTCTTGAAAGGCATGCCGAAGCCTTTTAATAAACTTTTTGCTTCTTCATTGCTCTTTGCCGTAGTAACGAATATTATATCCATACCACGAACTTTTACGACATCATCATATTCTATTTCTGGAAATATCAATTGTTCTTTAATTCCAATTGTGTAATTTCCTCTTCCATCAAATGAATGACCGGATACTCCACGAAAATCTCTTACTCTTGGTAAAGCAACTTTAATTAACTTTTCCATAAAGACATACATGTTTTCTCCTCTTAAAGTAACTTTTACTCCAACAGGTTGGCCTTCTCTTAATTTAAAACTTGCTATAGATTTACGAGCACTAGTAATGATTGGTTTTTGTCCTGTTATTAATTCTAAATCTTTAACAGCAGCAGTAATAAACTTTTCATCTTTACTACCTTCTCCAACACCCATATTAACAACAATTTTTTCAAGTTTTGGTATTGCCATAACTGTCTTATATTTAAATTCTGTCATTAGGCTAGGTGCAATTTTATCAGTATATAACTCTTTAAAATTACTCATAACTATTTACTCGCTTTCTTAGAAGCTTTTTTAACTGGTGCTTTTTCGCTTTTTGTAACTACTTCTTTTGCTTCTACTTTTTCTTCTTTTACTTTAACTGGTTTAGCTTTTTCAGCTTTTTTAATTTCTTTTACTTCTGACTCAGTTATTACTTTAACATTTGATACATGGATAGGAGCCTCTATTTCAAATATTCCACCTTTGTCATTAGTATTATTAGGTTTAGAATGTTTTTTAATTAAGTTAAGTCCATCAATAACAACTTTATTTTTAAGTTTCATTGTTTTAATAACTTTTCCACTCTTACCTTTATCTTTTCCAGTAATAATTTTTACTGTATCTCCAACTTTTACTTTCATTAGTTCCTCCTATAAAACTTCTGGAGCAAGAGATACGATCTTCATATAATCTTTTTCCCTTAACTCTCTAGCAACTGGACCCATAACACGAGTTCCAACTGGTGACTTATCATCTTTAATAAGAACACAGGCATTATCGCTAAATTTAATATAAGATCCATCTTTTCTTCTAACGCCTTGTACAGTTCTAACGATTACAGCCTTAACAACTTTACCTTTTTGAACTGGACTATTAGGTATTGCTTTTTTAACAGTTCCAACAATAATGTCTCCGATGTTTCCAGTTTTAACTTTAGATCCACCTAGTACTCTTATTACTAAAAGTTCACGAGCTCCACTATTATCAGCTACTTTAAGTTTTGATTCTTGCATTAACATAATAATACCTCCTATAGGATAACAGCATTAATAAGAACTTCGACTAATTCAAATCTCTTTGTTTTAGATAATGGTCTAGTCATTCTAATCTTTACTGTATCTCCGACTTTTGCTTTGTTTAATTCATCATGAGCTGCGTATTTTTTTGAATACTTAACTCTTTTTTTGTAAAGTGGATGTGTTTTTGATGTTTCTACTAAAACAGTAATTGTTTTATCATTTGCAGCACTTACTACTTTACCAATTAATTCAGGTTTTTTGTTAGTCATTATTTAACACCTCCGCTTATTTCTCTTTCTTTTAATAATGTTTTCATTTTAGCAACATCTCTTCTAAGTTGTCTTAATTGCACTGGTTTTTCAAGTGTTCCATTAGCTTGTTGCATTCTTTTTGTAAATAATTCTTCTTTAGTTGAAATTATCTTTTTATTTAACTCGACATTTGATAATTTTCTTAGTTCATTAATTTCCAAGAGAATCACCATCCTTTGCTTCTTTTTTAACGAATTTAGTTTTAACAGATATTTTATGAGAAGCAAGTCTTAACGCTTCACGTGCAGTTTCTTCATCAACACCGTTTACTTCAAACATAATTTTTCCAGTTTTTACAACTGCTACCCATTCTTCTACTGCACCTTTTCCTTTTCCTTGACGAGTTTCAAGTGGTTTTTTAGTTCTAGGCATGTGTGGGAAAATATTAATAAATACTTTTCCACCCCTTTTCATATAACGAGTCATCGCTATACGAGCAGCTTCTATTTGACGAGCAGAAATCCATCCGCCTTCAACAGCTTTTAATCCGTAATCTCCAAAGTGTAATTCTAAATTACCTTTTGCTTTTCCATCGTAACTAACTCTATGACTTTTACGATATTTAGTTTTCTTTGGCATCAACATGATTATCAGCTCCCCTCATAGGCTTCTTAGTAGGAAGAATTTCATTTTTATAAATCCAAACTTTTACACCAATCTTTCCATAAGTTGTATTAGCCTCAGCCGTAGCATAATCAACATCAGCTCTAATTGTATGAAGTGGAACAGTTCCTTCAGTATAACCTTCAGTTCTGGCCATTTCAGCTCCACCAAGTCTACCAGATACAGAAGTTTTACAACCTTTTGCTCCAGCTTTCATAGTGTTTCTTATAGCTCTTTTTTGTGCTGATCTAAATGGTGCTCTACTTTCAATTTGTTGAGCAATATTATTTGCTACAAGTTGAGCATTTATATCAGGATTTTTTTCTTCTACTATATTAATATAAATTTCTTCACCAACTAATTTGGCAATTTTCTTTCTTAATTTTTCAATATCTTCGCCACCACGACCAATGATTATTCCAGGTTTAGCAGTATATATTGTTACATCACAACGATCTTTTTTTCTTTCAATAATAACAGATGCAATAGCAGCTTCTTTAAGATTCTTAACAATGTATTCTCTTATTTTTATATCACTAATAAGTTTTTTTGAATAATCTTTATCAGCATACCATCTTGATTGCCATTCTTTATTGATTCCTAGTCTATATCCTATTGGATTAACTTTTTGACCCATACTACTTAACTCCTTTCTCATCAGTTACAATAACTGTAATGTGACTGCTTCTTTTGTCGTTTCTATCTACATTTCCACGACTTGCAAATTTAATTCTTTTGTAAACAGGTCCTGGATTAATAAAACATTCTTTAATTCTTAAATCAGTTTCTTTTAATCCACAATTATTTACGGCATTTGCAACAGCAGAGTTTAATACTTTTAAAATCATTCTACTTGCCTTAGTATTTGTTGTTTCCAAAATACCTCTAGCGGTATCTACATCTTTTGCTCTAATTAAATCCAAAGTCATTCTTGCAAGTCTTGGTTTAATTAATGCTTTTTTATGTATTGCATAAGCTTCCATAATTCCTCCTACTTATTACCAGCATGACCAGTAAATTTACGAGTGAGTGAAAACTCACCTAATTTATGGCCTACCATATCTTCAGTTACATAAACTGGAATAAAATCTTTACCATTGTGTACTGCAAATGTATGTCCTACAAATTCAGGGAAAATAGTAGATCTTCTAGACCATGTTTTAATAACTGTTTTCTTTGTACCTTTATTCATTTCTACAACCTTTTTCATTAATGAATCATCAACGAAAGGTCCTTTTTTTAAACTTCTTGCCATCTTATCCTCCTATTTACTCTTCCTACTAATAATTAATTTTTCAGAAGACTTCTTACTTTTACGAGTCTTATGACCAAGAGCAGGTTTTCCCCAAGGTGTAACTGGACTTTTACGTCCGATTGGTGCTTTACCTTCTCCACCACCATGAGGGTGGTCATTAGGGTTCATGGCAGATCCACGAACTGTTGGACGAACGCCCATATGACGTTTTCTTCCAGCTTTACCTAAATTAATTAATTTATAGTCTTCATTTCCAACAACTCCAATAGTTGCTTTACATGTTCCTAATACTTTTCTTGTTTCACCTGATTGTAAACGAACCATAACATATTTTCCTTCACGACCAAGTATTTGAGCAGATGTTCCAGCACTTCTACATAGTTCTGCACCTTTTCCAGGTTGTAGTTCTATACAGTGAACTGTTGTTCCTACTGGGATATTGACAAGTGGTAATGAGTTACCAACTTTAATGTCAGCACCTTCACCATTTTCAATAATCATATCTACTTTTAATCCATTAGGTGCAATAATATATCTTTTTTCACCATCTAAATAGTTAATTAAAGCTATATTTGCAGTTCTATTTGGATCATATTCAATTGTTGCAACTCTTCCAGTAACACCGATTTTATCTCTTTTATAGTCAATAACACGGTATTTCTTTCTAGCTCCTCCACCTACATGATAAACAGTTGTTCTTCCAAGATTATTTCTTCCACCACTATTGTGTGATGATTTAATCAAAGATTTAGTAGGTTTAGAGTTTGTTAATTCTTCATTCATGAGTGTAGTCATCCCACGACGTCCATTTGTCGTTGGTTTATAATGTCTTATTGCCATCTTCTAATTCCTCCTTACTAAATTTCTATAGAAGAACCATCACATAATGTAACGATTGCTTTCTTATAAGTTTTAGTCATTCCAGCATATTTACCAACTCTTTTTTTCTTAGCTTTGGTATTTAATGTGTTAACACTTTTTACTTTTACTTTAAATGCAGCTTCAATTGCTCTTTTAATTTCAGGTTTTGTTGCATCCTTTACTACTTTAAATGTATAAACATTTTCTTTTCTACTAACCATAGATTTTTCAGTAATAACCGGTGCAAGAATAATGTCTGAATAATGTTTCATTATTTTAACGCCCCCTCAATACTTTTTACAGCTTCTTCATCACAAATTAATATATCAGCATTTACAATGTCATAACAATTTATTTCATTTGCTAAAATACATGCGATATTAAGAAGATTTCTTGTAGCCATATATAATTTTTCATTTTCATTACTTGTAACAAATAATACTTTTTCACCATCAATTTTTAAATTACTTAAAATTTCTAGTGCTTCCTTAGTTTTTAAACTTCCAAGTTCAATATTATCAATTACTACTAATGATTTTTCAATATTCTTATATGTTAATGCAGTCTTAATTGCAATAACTCTTTCTTTCTTATTAATTTTAAAAGAATAATCACGAGGGCAAACTCCAAATGGTATTCCGCCGCCTCTCCATTGAGTAGCACGTATACTTCCTTGTCTTGCTCTACCAGTTCCTTTTTGTTTCCATGGTTTTTTTCCTCCACCAGAAACTTCACTTCTATTTTTAGTTTTTCTTGTTCCTTGACGAGTTGCATCTAGTTGTAAACGTAACATTTTCTTTAAGCAATCATCATTAACTTCAATATTCCAAATACTATCAGCTAAAGTTATATCACTAACTTTTTCGCCTTTAAGATTTTTAACGCTTATCTTTGTCATCTTTTTTTCCTTTCTAAGTATCGCGATTATTCGCTTACTTGTTCAGTATCCTTAGTTTCATCTTTAGTTTCTACAACAACTTCTGTATTTTCTACTTCTGTTTCAGTAACATTTTCTACAGTTTCTTCAATAACTTCATCAACTATTGCTTCATTTTCGTATTCAATAATTTCCTTAGCATCTACTTTTCTACTATTTTTTACTGCTGTTTTGATTAAAACTAAAGATTTGTTTGGTCCTGGAATATTTCCACTAACTAAAATATAATTTTCATTTGGATTAATATCAACTATTTCCAAATTTTCAATTGTAACTGTTTCATTTCCCATATGTCCTGGTAATTTCTTACCTTTCATAACATGCATGGGTAACATTGTTCCCATTGAACCAACAGCTCTGTGATAATGTGAGCCATGACTCATTGGTCCTCTTGATTGGTTATGTCTTTTAATTGTTCCTTGGAAACCTTTACCTTTACTAGTTCCAGTAACATCAACAACTTCACCTACTGTAAATACATCTACGCCAACTTTATCGCCTAAATTATAAGAGCTATCAACATCTCTTATTTCTTTTAAGAAGCGCTTAGGAGTTGTATTTGCACATTTTGCAATTCCCATTTCTGGTTTATTTGCATTTTTTTCTTTCTTTTCGAATACGCCTAATTTAATAGCATTATAACCGTCTTTTTCAACAGTCTTAACTTGCATTACTACATTTGGTTCAACTTCTACAACTGTAACAGGTATAAGTTTTCCATCTTTAGTAAATACTTGAGTCATGCCAACTTTGCGTCCTAAGATTCCTTTCATTTTTAAATTCCTTCCTTTTCTTATAATTTAATTTTAATATCTACACCACTTGGTAAATCTAAATGGCTTAATGCATCAACTGTATCCTTACTAGGGTTTTTAATATCTATTAATCTTTTATGAGTTCTTCTTTCAAATTGTTCACGAGCATCTTTATACTTATGAACAGCTCTTAAAACTGTAACCTTTTCGATTTCAGTTGGAAGCGGAACTGGACCAGATATTTCTCCACCTGTTCTTTTTACTGTTTCGACTATTTTTCCAGCAGCGACATCTAATAAACGATGATCATATGCTTTCAAATTAATTCTAACCTTACTATTTGACATTCTAAATGTTCTCCTTTCGCCTATATCTAGTATAGACTTGCTCCGTTCAAGTTCTCTGAATTCTTGGATACTATTTACCAACGTCTCCTAGTGTATCAGTAACCTTGCACATCAATGCAGTCATACAACGAAAATTATAGCATTACATTATATGAATTGCAAGCAAAAACTTGTCATTTTCTAAATAAATTTTTTAATAAAAAAATAAGTATATTTTTTAAAACATACTCATTTATAAATTTTTATTATAAATTAATTAAAAGTGACTCTGTATCTTGCATTTCTTTTGGAAGTGCTATATCTAAATAATCAAGTATAGTTGGAGCAACATTTGTTAAATCTCCTTCTTCTTTTAATTTAACTTTATTATCAAGTAATATAAAAGGTACTTTACTTAATGTATGTGTTGTACATTTAGATCCATCTTCATTAATCATCATATCAACATTACCATGGTCTGCTAAAAGAATAACTTTATAAAAATTATCTTCTGCTCTTTCAATTAACTTACCAAGACAAACATCAATTGCCATACAAGCTTTAGTAGCAGCTTCCATATTACCAGTATGTCCTACCATATCAGGGTTAGCATAATTAACTAAAATAAAGTCATAATCATTTTCCATACAATTAATTACTTTTCTAGTAACTGCAACTGCACTCATTTCTGGTAATAAATCATAAGTAGCAACATCAGCTGATGGAATTAAAAACTTATCACACTTAGGAATCTTTCCATCATATCCGCCATCAAAAAAATATGTTACATGAGGAAACTTTTCACCCTCAGCAATTCTTGCTTGAGTAAAACCTAACTCACTTAAATATATACCTAATGGTTGCTTAACTATAGCTGGTTCTAAAAAATTATTAGTTTTAATCTTCTTATCTATATTAAAGAAACTAAATAATGTTACATTACTTAAATCTTTTACTGGAAATTTATCAAAACTACTATTAGCTAAAGCACTCAGAATTTGTTTTGATCTGTCTGCCCTATAATTCATCCATATTACGACATCTCCATTTTTAATAGTATTTTTAGATAATAATATTGGTTTAATAAATTCATCAGTTACATTTTTAGTATAATTAGATTTAATACTACGTTCTATACTTAAAGAACTAAGCCCAACACCATTAACTATTAAATCATAATAAACTTTAGTTCTATCATAATTTTCATCTCTATCCATTCCAAAGTATCTTCCACATAAAGACACTATCTCACCAACACCATATTCTTTAATAGCATTTTCAATTAAAGATATATAACTATAAGTACTGTGCATATCAGAGTCTCTTCCATCACTCATTAAATGAAAATAAATTTTAGTATATCCTTGTTCAACTAAAAATTTAAACATATGTAAAAAGTCATCCACTCCAGCATGAATATTACCATCACTACATAATCCTACTAAATGAATCTTTTTATCTTTTAATTCTAATAACTTCTTAATGGATGCATTTTCTAAATCAACATTCTCTAAAAATTCATTTACTAATATTTCATTTTGTTTAAGTACTCTTCCTGCTCCAATAGTAGAATGTCCTACCTCACTGTTTCCTACTTGTCCAGTTTTTAAACCAACTCTAGATTCAGACGCATAAAGTAAAGACTTAGGATACTCATTAAATAATTTATTAAAGTTAGTCATTTTAGCTTCTAGTATTGCATTACCAATACTACTTTCTCTAATACCAAAACCATCAAATATAATAGTTAATAATTTTTTCATTGCATCACCTTTCGTGTACTAATAATATCATAGCATAAAAAAAATTACAATAAATGTAATTTTATATAACCATTGATCTATTATTTAATTTTATTCTATCTGCTAAAGTAGTTAAAAACTCTGAATTAGTTGGCTTTGCTCTTTCAAAATCAATTGAATGACCAAATAACTCTTCCATTAGTTTTAAATCTCCCCTTATCCAGCTTATTTCAATAGCATGTCTTATTGCTCTTTCAACCCTAGAAGAAGTAGTTTCGTAAATATCTGCTATCTCCGGATAAATCTCTTTAGTAACAAGTGTTACCGAATTATGATTTTGATACATTAATAGTATTCCTTCACGAATATATTGATATCCTCTAACATGAGATGGAATACCTAAATCATGTAATAAATCACTTACTATAACTTCCAAACTTTGTCTATTCATTTTTTCAATAGGGCTTTTAGAATTAACTATATCCAATATTCTTTTTTCTAAAGATTCCAAACTAAATGGTTTTAACATATAGTAACTTGCTCCTAAACTTTGAACTTGTCTAATTGTATAATCATCTTTATAGCTTGATAATACAATCTTTTTCTTCATAACATTGTTTTTCTTTAATTCTTCTAGTACTTTAATACCATCTGTTTGAGGTAATAAAATATCCATTAAAATTAAATCATATGCATCAACATTATTTAATAAATATTCAAGTCCATCCTTCCCATTATTAAAAACTCCAACTACACTTATAACTGCATTACTCCAAAAGTACTTCTTCACACTACCTGTTACTGCATCGTTATCATCTATCATGACAACTCTTATTGCTTTTTCCATGTGTTCTTCCTTTCATTTTTTACTTCATGCACATAAATCCATTATAAGTGGTAACCTAACAATATTCCACAAAATGTTTTGTCATATAGTGACAATCGGTGTCAACATATGTCGAATAATGTACATTAGATAGTAAATAATAAAAAAAACGTCGATTAAGACGTTTAATTATCCATAAAATTTATCATTTTTTCAACACTATCAACATTTAATCCAGCACTACCTACTAAAAATCCATCTAATACTTTTATATTTAATAAACCTTTAATGTTTTCTTCATTTACACTTCCACCATATAATACTTTTATATTAATATTGTAATTTTCTTCACATACATCTTTTATAAAGAGAATAGTTTCTGTTATTTCCGAGTTTGTAGGTATTACTCCACTACCAATAGACCAAACAGGTTCATACGCAATTAATAAAGATTTTGTTTCAACATTATTTAATACTTCACTAATTTGTTTTTCAAGTACTTGGTATGTGTCACCATTTTCTCGTTCTTTTAAAGACTCACCTATACAGTATATTACTTTTATATTATTTTCAACAGCATGATTTATTTCATTTATAAAATCTATATTTATTTCATGTTTAAAAAGTCTTCTTTCACTGTGACCTACAAGAGCATATTCTACTCCACATGACTTTAATTGTTCACCAGTTACTTCACCTGTTACAGTATGATCTATTATAGAAGATATATTTTGAGTACCAAGTTTATAATATGATTTTTTAAAACTACTTATATATATAGTAGAAGGCACTATTACAAGTTCTGTATTTTTAGTTTTAAAACCTTCAAGTTTAAGACTATATTTAGTTACATCACTTTTCATTAATTTATTTTTTAAATTTACTACCAAATATTTCATTATTTACCAATCCAATCTAGGGCATCAAGTTTACCATTTGCAATATATTCTAAAGTTGCACCTCCACCAGTTGATGCAAATTTAAATGTATCCTTATATCCAAATAACTTTAAGGCAGAAACTGTATCTCCCCCACCTACTATTACTTCTTTACCACTATTTTTTAATATTTCGAAAAGTCCACTAGTTCCTTCAGTAAATCTTTCATCTTCAAATTTACCACTTGTTCCATTTACAAATATAATTGAACTTCTTACAATATAACTTTTATATAACTCTAAAGTTTTAATACCAATATCATATATTGCATCATCATCTATTATAAAATCTATTGGTAATATTATTTTTTCTTTATATTTACTCAATAATTCTTTTAATTCATTTATTATTAATTCATCATGAGTTACTAAACTACTTCCTACATCTGCTCCTTTTGCTTTTAAAAATGAGTTAGCAATCCCACCACCTAAAAGTAAATAATCACATTTAGGTAAAAGACTTTTTATAATAGGAAGTTTATCATCAACTTTAGCTCCACCCATAAAAACAGTAAAAGGTCGAGGTGTATTTTTAATAATAACATCTAAATTACTTAATTCATCTTCTACTAAAAAACCAATACAACTAGGAATAAACTTAGCAATACCAGCCGTTGATGCATGAGCTCTATGTAATGACCCAAAAGCATCATTTACAAAAATATCTCCTAAAGAAGCAAAATATTTACTAAGATTTATATCATTGTTACTTTCAAGTTTTTCAGGATAATCCATCCATCTAGTATTTTCTAAAACAATAACACTACCTAATTCATTATTTAAAACTAATTTTTTAACTTCTTCACCATAACAATTATTTATAAACTTAACTTCTTTTTTTAGATTATTTGATAATTCATGAGCTACTACTTTTAATGAATTTTTTAATTTATCTTCATTTGTTTTTACTCGTCCTAAATGACTAAGTATACATACACTACAATTATTATCTAATAAATAATTAATAGTTTTAAGACTGTTGATAAGTTTAGAGTTATCAACAACTTTTCCATTATCAACTGGTACATTAAAGTCACACCTTAATACTACTCTTTTGTTTTTTAAATCCATATCTTTTAATGTCTTCATTATAGAACCCTCCATATTTATTATATATAACTTCAGTTTGTTAGTAAATAACAAAGTTAAAACTAACTAAAAAAGTTGAAAAATATCAACTTATTTAAACATTTTTTTTGCAGTTCTAAGCATTTGTGCAGTATAACCATATTCATTATCATACCAAGCTACCACTTTTAATAATTGTTTATTGTTAACCTCAACTATACTAGTAGATAAACCATCAACTAAAGCACCACACTTAGAATCAATTATATCACTAGATACTATTGGATCCATTGTAAACTTTAATGTTTCATTTTGGTTATCCATAAATAACTTATTAACTTCTTCTACTGTAGTATTTCTTTTTAATTCTAAAGTAACATCAATTACAGAACCATCTGTTACAGGTACTCTATAGGCAATACCATCAAGTTTACCCATAAGTTCTGGTATAACTAACCCAATTGCAGTAGCAGCACCAGTTGATGCTGGAACTATATTTGCTCCACATGCTCTACCACGTCTAGCTTTTATTCCTTTTTTATGAGCTATATCAAGTGTTGCTTGATCATTTGTATAAGCATGAATTGTTGTCATAAAACCTTTTTCAATACCTAAAGATTCATTAATAACTTTTAATAGAGGAGCTAAACAGTTCGTTGTACAACTTGCACCAGATACTACAAGATCTAATTCATCAAGTGTAGAGTCATTTACATTATACACTATTGTTTTCATTAAACCTTTACCAGGCGCAGATAATAAAACTTTTTTAGCCCCAGCAGTTAAGTGTTTTTTAGCACCTTCCATATCATTAAATTTACCAGTACATTCAAGTACTAAGTCAACATTTAATTCACCCCATGGTAAGTCTTCAGGATTACTCTCAGAAAATACTTTTATCTTTTTAGATTCACTTACTATTATTTCATCATTTGTATTACTAATCATATCAGTATGAAAGTTACCATGAACCGTATCATACTTAATTAAATAAGCAAGATCCTCAGCACTCGATAAATCATTTATCGCAACTATATCAAATTCAGTTGCAGTCACAATTTGTCTAAATGCAAGCCTTCCTATTCTACCAAAACCATTAATCGCTACTCTAATCATTATTTTTCCCTCCAATAAATTCTCTTAAAATAGATTCATCATTTACATATTCACCCGGTATCGGATAAAATTGTTTTAAAAAATCAAGTAACCTTCTTGCTTCTTCATAATATTTTGAATTAACAGAAACTGAATAAAGCAAAGGCTCAACAAATACTTTCATAACTCCAACTTCATAAGGAAGTGCTGTATTAATAATAACATTTGCTTGATGGATATAAGGAAATACATATTTTTCCTCACCACTTCTTACACTTTGCCATTTATCAATTGTTGTTTTTACATCATACCCACGAGTTCTGTTATCCCTAACTATTCTTCTTAATAATCTTAAATCAAGTGTTGAAATATAATTATGTCGATCTATATTTAAAGGTATAAATGGACTTAAATAAATTTTATATTTATTTTTATTATCAATAGCTGGAGTTAAGTCATCATTTAAAGCATGGAGTCCTTCGATTAATAATATACTATTTTCTTTCATTTTAATTTTTTTACGAGATATTTCTCTTTTACCTGTAATAAAATTATATTTAGGAAGACTAATTTCTTCATTATTTAAAAGTTTCATTAAATCTGTATTAAATAACTCAACATCAATTGCGAGTAAACATTCAAAATCATAATTTCCAAATTCGTCTTTAGGAGACTTTTCTCTATCTACAAAATAGTCATCCACCGATATACTAATAGGATCATACCCCATAGTAGATAAATATGCAGAAAGTCTTTCACACGTCGTAGTTTTTCCACTTGATGAAGGCCCTGCTATCATTACAAACTTAATATCATTATTCTTACTTATTTCATTTGATGCATTTGCAATATAAAGGCTTAACATAAGTTCACTAGATTTTATAAAACTTTTAATACTTCCATTACTTACTGATTTATTTAAGTTAGTTATATAAGGCATATGCATCATTTCTAACCATTCTTTACCTTTTAAAAAAGACTTAATTATATTATCATAATGAACATATTCAGGAACACTAGGTGTACCATTAATTCCTGGATACAAGAATATTATTCGATTATTTCCCAAATAGACTAAATCAAACTTTTCTATAGCGCCAGTTGAATAAGGCATCTCTGAATAAAAATAATTCATTTTATTTTTAAGTTTATATAACGTTACTATTTTATCATTTATATTTTGCACATTATCAGCTTTTTCAAACTCTCTAATACTTAAATAATATTTTATAGCTTCTTTTGGTTGAACATTTAATTTTTCAATTCTAACATCTTCATTAATTAGTTTAGCCATCTCACCTTTTAAGTCACTAATATCATTTTGAGTTAACATTTTTTTATCATTAATAGATGCAAGCATTCCTCTAGGAACACTATGTTCAAAAGACACAGTTGCAAGTGGAAACTTATTAACTAAAGCAACTTCAAAAATAAACTTTAAAGCTGACTTATACATTTTATTACCTATTAAGTCATTTACATTAAAAAATTCTACTACTTCATCTTTTAAAGCTTTCTTATTTAATGAATATATTTCGTTATTAATACGAACTCCAAGGATTTTACTAGGCATAGAAAAATCCTTACTTATATCATAGAAAGTAGTCCCTATTTGATAAGTATGAATAGTATCATCATTAAATGTAATTTTAACTGTATCCATTCGTTATTCCCCTAATCTATAAAAGTATAGCATAATTTTTATCTAATTTATAGATATAATGAATATTTTTACACTTTTAATTCTATTATATCTATAGGTGATTAATTTGAACATGGTTCCAACAATAATAGAAAAATCAAGCAATAAAGAATATGCATATGATTTGTATTCTAGACTACTAAAAGATAGAATTATATTTATAACTGGAGAAATAAATGATTCTCTTGCTTCAATTGTAGTAAGTGAGCTTCTTTATTTAGATACAATTAATAATGAAGAAATTTCAATTTACATAAATAGTCCAGGAGGATCTATTACTTCAGGCATGTCTATATATGACACAATGAATTTTATTAAAAGTGATGTAAGAACTATAGCAGTAGGAATGGCTGCAAGTATGGCAGCGTTTCTCCTATCAAGCGGTACAATTGGAAAACGTAGTGCATTACCTAATGCTGAGGTTATGATTCATCAGCCCCTTGGTGGAGCAGAAGGTCAAGCAACAGATATAAAAATAGCAGCAGAAAGAATTATAAAACTTAAAAAGAAATTAAATAAAATTCTTGCAGATAATACTAAACAATCTTTAAAAAAAATTGAAAAAGATACTGAACGAGATAACTATATGTCAGCCTCAGATGCTTTAAAGTATGGATTAATTGATATTGTAATAAAAAAAGAATAGATATCTTTAATCCATTCTTATAATAGTTTCACCATCAGATGAATACATATACTTTTCTTTAGCAAAACGAGCAACGTATTCAGAATCTTGTAATTTAGTAACTTCACTCTTTAATTTTTTTTCATTTAATAAAAGTGCTTCATACTCACGAGTTTTTTCATTTATTTGACTATTATTTTCAAGTATATTAACCCAATCTTTTGAAACAGATGAAACAAGTGATGCTATAAGCCCAATTATAACAAGAGATATCATAAATAATCTTTTTTTCTCTTTTATAGTTTTCTTCACTTGACACCATCCTCATTTGATAAAAATATAGCATTACTTTGTTTATTTTGAAAGGTGTTTCCTTTTATATATCAAAATTTTACAAAAGTTTACTATTTTTTTATAATAGATATTTATTATAAAAAAACCAAACAATACCATCATTAAAAAATATATATGAAAGTGACCATTATTAAGTTTATACATTAAATAAACATATAATAAAACTACATCTATTACTAAAATAATAGAATATAAATATTTTTTAATGATGGATACATTTTTTATAATAAAGAAATTATAGACAGTTACTAAATAAAAAAATATACCATATAAAAAAGAAAATATTAAAGTTATTATTTGTAATAAACTATTCATTATTTAAATAGTTTAGCAAGTACGCTATCTTCTTTAGCTTTTATTTTACCATCTAAATACATAAAGTTATTTATTTTACCTCTTATTTTTACATTACCATCATTTGAATCAAGTTTTAATAATTCTAATTGTTCTCCTTTAATTTGAATATTACCCATAACTGTTTCAATTAAAAATTCTTCATCATCAAAACTAACTATTTTATTAACTCCACTTAAAGACAAATTAGTTCTATCAACCATTTTTACTTCATGTGTACCAAAAGATACAGTATTATCATTCATATTTTGTCCTCCACATAATTATATGCATAAAAAAAA